>JASLBT010000285.1 GCA_030146445.1 Segetibacter sp.
CCGGCGTTAAACTTAAGCCTTTTAAAAACTTTACGGTCGATTATACGATGGGTATCGACAATTACTCGCAGGTCGGCACAACCCTCTTGCCGCCGTACAGTTACAATGTGGGTGATGGCTTTTATGGCGGCGGTATCTCTCTGGACGCCTCAAGAAATGGTTATGCCAGTATCGGCAACAACAACTTTTTTGCCATCAACCACGATTTGAATGCTACCTATAATGTTGACCTGTTCAGGGGGCTTGCTTCCACTACCCAGGTGGGCTTTTCGCAGCAGTACGAAAAAAACAATTACACCCTCTTCCAGGGACGCGGTCTTGCTCCTTTAGTGGAAACGGTAAATGCAGCAGCCACCATCTTACCCGGGGCGGATGAAAGAAGCGAATTGAGCATCTCCGGTGCCTTTGTGCAGCAAAACTTCAAATATCGTAACCAACTCTTTTTAACCGGGGCGGCAAGGGTCGATGGATCGAGTGTTTTTGGTGAAAACCAGCGCAGCCAAACTTACCTAAAAGGAAGCGCCAGCTATGTGATATCCGGCGCAGATTATTGGAACGATCTGGGGGTTGCGACCTGGTGGGACCTGTTGAAGTTTCGTGTGGCCTACGGAGAAAGCGGAAACTTAACCGGCATTGGCCCGTATGCCCGCTTTAACACCTATTCACCTGCTGCGTATCTTGGAAAAAGTGCATTAAGCGGCAGTTCCATTCTTGCAAATCCGAACATTAGACCAGAGCGCCAAAATGAAATTGAGTTTGGAACCGATATGTCGTTTTTCAAAAACCGGCTTACGTTTACGATGAATGTGTACAACAAAAAAGTTACCGATCTTTTGATTAACCGCGTTTATGCACCCACCACCGGGTACAGCAACTTTCTAAACAACTTTGGCTCTCTGACGAACAAGGGCTTTGAGATTGTACTCGGTTTAACACCGGTACGAAACGATAACCTGACCTGGAACATAAATGCCATTTATAACCACAACAGAAATACCGCCGTAAACATCGGGCAGGCGCTAACCTTGTTTAGCACTAACGCCGGTGCACCTGTTGCCATCCTTGAGGGGCAACCCATAGGTGTGTTCTATGGAACTTACTTTGCCAGGGATGCGTCAGGCGGCCAGGTTAAAACACCTGCAGGGCTATTACAAACCGAAAGAGGGCAGCAGGTAGAACCGCTGGCTGTTGTTCCCGGAAGGGATCCGGGAACGGGTCTGCCAACCGGCAGCGTTCTTCGCAAAATAATCGGCAACCCTAATCCTGATTTTACCGGCAGCCTGGTGAACGAGCTTAATTATAAGAAGTTTGGTTTACGGGTACAAATAGACGCTGTGCAGGGAGTAGATGTATTCAATGCCGACTTTCGTACCCGCCAGGGTGTTGGAAACGGGAAGATTGCCGAGCAGGAGCAAATGGGTATTTTGCCGAGAGGTTATGTTACCAGCGCTTACGCTATCGAAGAATGGCGCATCGATGATGGATCGTTTACCAAATTGCGCGAAGTTTCTCTGAGTTACCAGGTGGGCAAAGTGTCAAATGTTTTTAGTAACCTCACCTTTTTGCTCAGCGGCAGAAACCTGGTAAGCTGGGATAACTACAAGGGCTATGATCCCGAAGTAAATGCCGGCGGCCAAAGTACGCTGCTACGCGGTATAGACTTTGGCGCAGTACCAATTCCAAGAACCTTTAGCTTTTCAATCCAGGCAAGATTCTAAACCCCTAAACACCCACGTTATGAAGTTCAGCACTTTAAAACATATACGCCGTTGTGTTGCCATTACCCTGTTCATCGCGGTAGCCGGTTGCAGTAAAGAATTCAAGAACCCGAATGCCGCACCTGAAGAAGAAGTATTTACTTCTGCCCGCGGCATGACCTCGGTGGCAATAGGGTTACAGCGAACGTATTCTTTCTCGAGGGCGGGTACCGTTTACAACATGGTAACCGCAAATGGCTTTGTCACCAATGAGCTCATCATTCTAAATACCGGCAACCTGCCCGAAGCTCAACTTAACACAGGCGGGGTAACTGTGGATGGCACAAACACCATCCTGGCAAACATCTGGGCAAACGCAAATAAGATCATCCTCGATGCAAACCGCGTTATTGAAGCTTCCGCAACCCTCGGCGACAAAGCCTATGCAAGCGGGCTGGTAGGCTATGTAACGATTTACAAGGCGCTTGCCCTGGGTAGTATGGCAATGTACTGGGAACAAGTACCAGACACGGTCGGAACCAACGTAAGCTTTTCCGGCCGGGTTGAAGGGTTCAACCGCGCTATTGCAAGTATTGATCTTGCATTGGCAACAATCGCGGCGAACCCCATAAGCCCGTCTTTTGCGGGCAACATCCCAGCAGGAACCGATATCATGAACACCCTTTATGCATTGAAAGCGCGGTATGCCCTGTTCAGTGGCAATTATGCATTGGCGCTGGATGCGGCAAATACCGTTGACCTCACCAAAAGAAGCACAATGGCCTTCGACGCAGTTAGTATCAACCCGATGTATGAAACCGTAACATCTACGAACAATGTGTTGCAACCCGTAGACTCTACCTTCGGGCTTCCTGCAGCACTACGGCCAACAAGTACCGATAAGCGGGTCTCGTTTTATACGACCACTAATCCAACCGTTGCTCCGCGGTTTAGAGCTGGAGGTTTTAGTGCAGCAGCCACTACCCCGTGGCCTTACTACCTGCCCGGCGAAATGACGCTTATAAAAGCAGAGGCACTCGTACGGCAGGCAGTGCCCGATCTGGCGAATGCAGTAGTAGAGATCAATAAGATCCGCACCAAAAAACCCGAGGCAGATCCTTTCGGAATCGGTGCAGATGAAACTGCTTACAGCGGTCCGGTAACAGCAGAAGCCTTACTCACCGAAATCTACAGGCAACGTTGTATCGAACTATTTATGAGTGGTCTGAAGCTCGAAGATATGCGCAGGTTCGGACGACCAACAACAGAAAGAAAAAGGAACTTTTTCCCCTATCCTTTCAGGGAACGAGACAACAATCCCAACACGCCGCCAGATCCTGTCTTTTAACGTGAGCCAGCTATCATCCCGCAATAACAAGGAATTAAATAAGGGCTAACCCGGAAAAAAGGATGCCCTTTTATTTCTTCTGTTCTTCCCCCGTGAAAAAGAAACGGAAGCGCGGGTAGCTACTGCTGCACCATGAGAATTAAGTCAAAACGTTGGCATTGTATTTTTATAGAAAATCAAAAAATCACTATGAAACTGATTTCAGCATTGGCGGGGGGTCTCGCCGGAGCAATTGCAATGACGATTGTTCACGAAACAATAAAAAGGTTTGATAAGGAAGCTCCCCGTTTAGACTTGTTGGGAATGGAAGCACTCGAAAAGGAGATGGGACATGTAACTGAGGCACCTCAATCAGCAAACAAATTGTTTATGGGAGCCATGACCGGGGATATTGCTGGAAACAGTTTATACTATAGTCTTGCCGGCTTAGGCAAAGGCAAAACCGATGCAAAAGGATTGGCACTGGGTCTCGCTGCGGGCATTGGGGCAATTTACCTTCCCGAAAAACTTGGCCTTAATAAAAAACACAGTGGTAAAACCGACAAAACAAAAGCGTTGACCACTTTGTACTATGCGATAGGTGGTTTTGTAGCTTCGGAAGTAATGAAATTAGTGGATAAACAATTTAATAAAAAAGTGGCGAACCGGGCGATCGAGGCAAATGCCCCCGGATATATTTCTGACCGCCCCAGTTATCAGCCTGGATCGCAGATTTAACCCAACTCGGCTCCGCGGCTTATAGAAAGGCCGGATTGGAAGATTGTTTGCTATAAACGTCTTCCGATCCGGCATTTTTCGATTTTTACAAGTGTGTACCAGATCAGGACTCAGGAGCCCCGTTACGGGCTGAGCCTGCAAGAAAAGTTCGAATAGGTGGCAAGCCCCATATTATGTAACCCTAAAATCAGCCTTGCGCATGAACTATTTTGTTAGGAAGGGCTCGATTGTACGGGACATCTGGGGCACAGGGGATACGATTATTTTCATATTTGGGGGTGCCGCTGCGGAGTTTGCCCTAAATAAAGCTGTTGACTGGTTGTACTTCACCGGCAAGTTGCCGGCCGACCCACTTCGCAGGCTTTTATCAACAGTTAGTTATGCAAGAGAGATCGTCTTTTCAGAAGAAGAAGCAGCACTTAGGGCAATAGATAGAATTACCAGCATCCATTCTGCTGTGGAAGCCGGTAGAGGCGCAAAAATTCCCGATTGGGCTTACCGGGATGTCTTGTTTATGTTGATCCACTATTCAATTGCGGCGTTCGAACTTCTGGAACGTAAGCTGACAACCCCGGAGAAGGAAGAGGTTTTCCAGGTATTTTACCGGATGGGTTTACGCATGGGAATTAAAGGACTTCCCGGCAATTATGTCGACTGGCTACCGGTACGTAAGGCTCACCTGGACTCGAACCTTGAAAAAAGCAAGTACAGCATAGATCTTTACCGGCAATACCGGAAACACCTGGGCGCATTCAGGTATAAACTGCTGGTTGAGGGCCAAAAGCTGGTTGTGCCGGAAGAGGTGAAAAAACTTCTTAACCTTGGAAAAATCTCCCTCATTACCCCGCTCCTTTTCACCTATAAACTCAGCAGAAAGGTCCATCTCGACAAGCTCCTGAAATCTGCCGTTCTTCCCCCTGGTTATAGAAAAGAGATCATGGACTTCGACGTTAATCCTGCGCAGGAAGGTGGGAGCAGCTAAAGATTTGCCACCCTTAACAAGTGCAGTTCGCAAAGGGATGGTAAAATTTCTACCTTCACGCGATGGACAATGAAACCATTGCAGATAAATTTGCGCTATTGTCTAAACTCATGGAAATCCATGCGGACAACAGCTTCAAAGCAAAATCTTACGGAGTAGCGGCTTTTAATATCGAAAAGCTTCCGGTACAACTTTCGGGGTTGCCACAGAACAAAATATTTTCACTGCCCGGAGTTGGTGAAGCCATAGGGAAAAAGATAATAGAGGTGCTTGAGACTGGCCAATTATCAGCCCTCGATAATTACCTCGAGAAAACACCGCCGGGTATCCTCGAAATGCTGCGGATAAAAGGACTCGGACCCAAAAAGATCTGTACCATCTGGAAAGAGCTGGAGGTGGAAACAATCGGGGAATTACTATATGCCTGCAGCGAAAACAGGCTGCTGCTTTACAAAGGTTTTGGCGCCAAAACACAGGCGAATATCAGGGACTCGATAGAGTTTTATTTAAGCAACACAGGCTGCTACCTTTTTGCACAGGTGGAGTCTTATGGCGCTGCCTGGGTGGAGAAACTCGGTGAATTAATGCCTGGTTATTTATTCCTGCAAACCGGTGAGTTCAGGCGGCATACACTTACCATCGATAAGCTGCAATGGGTCACGAACGCTTCCGGTAACGACCTTCTTAATGCCTTCTCAAACGAGATATATTCTACTGCTTTTGAAGCAAACGTGTTCCAGGTAAAAGGCCCCGAAAACGTGCTCCTTGAATTTTTTATCACCCCACCCCCACTGCTCTATACCCGGCTATTCGAAACCAGTTGCAGCGACGAATTCTTCACAGCCTGGAAAAGTCGCTTTGGCTGGGATGAACTAAAGCAGTTTGAATCTGAAGAGGCGGTTTTTTCTGAAAATAATATCGCCTGGATTGAGCCTTTCCTCCGGGAAAAACCGGCAATTATTGAAAAGGCTGCGTCGCAAAACATGCCCAACGTTATTACGAAAAGCGA
The DNA here is from genome assembly GCA_030146445.1 of Segetibacter sp. Classification (GTDB taxonomy): domain Bacteria; phylum Bacteroidota; class Bacteroidia; order Chitinophagales; family Chitinophagaceae; genus Segetibacter. Next base: position 5,754 of record JASLBT010000285.1, read on the forward strand.
CATCAAAGCAATCATCCATTCGCATAGCGACTGGAGTGATGGTGGAAACACGATTGCTGAAATGGCGGAGTCAGCTGTGCAAAAAGGCTTTGAATACCTGGTGATCAGTGATCATTCGAAGTCGGCGTTTTATGCAAAGGGTTTATTTCCCGATAGGATAAAGGCACAGCATGAACTGATCGACGAACTGAACGCAAAGTATAAAGGCTTTAAAATATTTAAAAGTATTGAATCCGATATCCTGAACGATGGCAGCCTCGATTACGACAACGACGTTCTGGCGTCGTTTGACCTCGTCATTACCTCGGTACACTCGAACCTTAAAATGAGCGAGGAGAAGGCCATGATGCGCTTGTTAAAAGCGATTGCCAATCCATACACCACCATATTGGGCCATATGACCGGCAGGTTGTTGTTAAGCCGCCATGGTTACCCGGTGAATCACAAAGCGATTGTGGATGCCTGCGCAGAACATAATGTCGTGATAGAGTTGAATGCTCATCCACGCCGGCTGGACATGGATTGGAACTATATTGATTATGCAGTCGAAAAGGGAGTGCTGATTTCTATCGACCCCGATGCACATGCGGTAGAAGCTTTCAACGACATCCATTACGGAGTACTTGCCGCGCAGAAAGGCGGATTAACAAAACAACAGAACCTAAGCAGCTTTACACTCCAGGAGTTTGAATCGTTCCTGGAGGCTCAACGACAAAAAAGAAGGTAGTCGTGGTAAAGCAAAGAAATGATGATACCCGGTGATTGGGGCAATGATACGCCCCGACGTGATCCGTTTCACAAAACAACTACAATGAAGCTATACATAAAAAACATGGTTTGCAGCCGCTGCCGTATGGCAGTAGAGGCAGAGCTTAACAAGGCCGGCTTAAAAGCGCGAGCTATAACCCTGGGCTCTGTAGACCTTGAGGAAGAACCACCTAAAGAAGCACTGAGGAACTTCAACGACGGACTGGTGGCACTGGGTTTCGAGTTAATTGATGACCGAAAAAGCAGGATCATTGAACAGGTTAAAAACAGCATTATCGAACTCGTTCATCACAGCGACGAACAGGTAAATGTAAACCTCTCCACTTATCTCTCTACCAGGCTGCACTACGACTATAACTACCTGAGCAACTTGTTTTCTGCCGTAGAGGGAACCACCATTGAAAAGTACTTCATTGCGCAAAAAATTGAGAAGGTGAAAGAACTGTTGATGTATGATGAACTAACCCTTTCGGAAATAAGCGACCGTTTAGGCTACAGTAGCGTAGCTTATCTTTCCGGACAATTCAAAAAAGTGACGGGTCTTACACCTACCTATTACAAGTCGCTTCGAGCTGACGGCCGCAGAAACATCGAAGAACTTTAATTCAAAAGCCCACGCTTGAATTTTGTGATGGAAGCATAATGCTGCTTGCTGAACATCCCCAGATCAGACTAAGTTCTCCAACATGAGTCTTGGGTTACAGCATTGAACTTTAATAACGCTGTTTACATCGCAAAAGCTCCTCGCACGAGATACTGAAAATACAAGGACCTTGAACTTATGTTGGAACCTTTTAGTTTAATCCTGCTGATTTGCAACGGGTTTTTATAATTCATTCGGTGGTTCAATAATTGCAAATGTTTTAAAAACAACTATCATGGAAAAGAAAAAAGGATTGGCCGATATGCAGGACGGAGAGTTTGTGCTAAATGAAAGTGGAACATCCGTTTCGATAAGTGCAGAAAATGAAAGCCTTGAATCGTCTGAAGACATGAAAAACAAATCGGCAAATGCAGCAGATCAGCACAAGGAGAATACACCTAAAGGTTCTTCCGGATCTGAGGAAAAGGACATTACCGATTGATTGTAATGACCAGTATAATTCCGGCACCACATGAAAAAAAAGGCTACGCATAGAGCGCGGCCTTTTTTTTGAAAATCATTGCTCACGATTGCTACCCTTGTGGTTGTTCGAGTAGTTTGAAAAATTGATCCAACTGCGGCAATATTACGATCCGGGTACGACGATTAGCCGCCTTATCTGCAGCGGTATCATTACCTTGCAAAGGCACGTATTCCGAACGTCCTGCCGCGGTCATACGCCGTGGCTCTATCTTATATTGGTTCTGAAGTATCCTTACGATGGCTGTTGCTCTTTTGGCACTGAGATCCCAATTGTCGACGATACAACTGTTTTTGATTGGCACATTGTCGGTATGCCCTTCAACCAGGAATTCGATGTCTGGCTTACTGTTAAGCACCTGGGCCACCTTTCCCAAAACCGTCAGTGCCTGGTCGGCAACGTCGAAACTGCCACTTTTAAATAACAACTTGTCGGAGATGGAAATGTAAACCGCACTTTTTTCCACCTTGATTTCAATGTCAGAATCGTTTATGTCGTTTAATGCGCCTTTGAGGTTCATCACAAGCGCCATGTTAAGTGAGTCTTTTCTCGACATCGCCCGC
>JASLBT010000297.1 GCA_030146445.1 Segetibacter sp.
TCCGGTGCTATATTCCTCGAAGAAAATGGATTTAAAATACATGTCGGAGAGAGAAGTTATGAGTGATGAGTTACCCGGTTTATGTTGAAGGATGCTGTGGCCATCATGATAATGGTCCTGAAGCTGTTTTTAAGTTTGGCATTTTGCATTAAATCTTCACCCCACCTATGTCGCTCGACTTATATGCGCTTTCAACAACAGCCATCGTTTTTACAACATCTTCTACGCTGGTTGGCAAGGTGTCAGACGATCCTTCTTTGTATCGCATAAGGCTTGCCATAGTGCCGATAAAGGCATCGGGGAACCACGAACCCTCCAGCTCCATTGTTTTCCACTCGCGGCCGTCTTTTAACAGGCAGTATTCGAAGTGGTCGGGAACGCCATTGGGATAGTCCATCAGCAATCCCATTTTTGCTTTTATCGCGCCCTTCGTACCCTCCCACTTGATGTAGCTTTCCTGGTTTTTAGGACCAAAATCATGATCGTGGTTGGTGTTGATCACGGCGTGCATCGTATTTCCGTAGTCGAACAATATTGTCGAGCGGGAAGAGGAAAGTTCTTTTGCAGGATGGCGGAGTGTTTTTGCCATTACACTCGCCGGTTCACCCAAAAAAGACCGCACGAGGTCGATGTAGTGGATACTATGATACTGGATTTCAAGCCGCGGATGAATAATGACGTGCGGAAAAATTTCCCAGGGTGTATTGATCGTCACACGAACCTCCATATCATACAATTCACCAATAAGGCCCTGGCTGACCAGGTAACGAGCCGCAGATACATAAGGGGCAAACCTCAGCTGGCAATTTATTGCAGCAACCAGCCGCTTTTGCCTGCACACCGCCAATATTTCCTCGGTTTGCCAGTAGTAATCACCCATCGGCTTTTGGATGAGCACTGCGCTACCATCGGGAAGTAAACGTAATGTCTCAACAAACTGGTCCGGCATAATCGTGAGGTCGTATACCGTATCGGGGGTTGAGCGGGCAACCGCTTCGGCAACACTATCGTATACATTTGGTATTCCAAATTCATCGGCGAGCCTTACTGCTCTTTCACGGGTTCGATTCGTAATGCCGCTTACGTGGAAGCCAGCCTTTCGATATGCCGGCAAATGGGCGTCGCGAACAATGCCTCCAGCCCCGATGATAACGATGGGCATCCGGGTGTCCGGTAAAACTGGTTTATAAGGTATTTCCATATTGATGTTCATCGCTGATCTTTTATCCCGGCTGCAACGCTGTTAATAAAATGGAAGTCAGTTAAAATACAGCTTTTAAGGTTGCAGCATATCCGTTCAAAATATTGCCTCTGAAACAATGCTATCTTTATTCTAATGGTTGCCGGCTCTGATCCACTTTCCTGAGTAGTAATAAAGACGAAAAGCTGGTGTTGATAATTACAGTAGCTTATGAAAGCAGCCGCACTTTTTATTAACAAACTTTATAACGGACAGGTACAGGCTACGTGCTTTTTAATAGATACATTCAAGAATATTTTTTCCATGCTGTTTCAACGCATTGCAAGAATTGTTTCCGTATGCAACAAACAATAAAAGAAGGTTCTTATAAAAATATCTGGCATGGCCTCGGCCGCCAGCGTATAGAGATCCCCAAATCCGTTCTCAAATCAAGCGTCTTCAACAAGCGTTTGCTCAGCCAGTTTTATATCTGCAGCCTGGGCTATTACCCGCAGGCAAAAGACCACTTTACTTACCGGAAAAAAGGGTTACCGGAGAACTTCCTTTTTTATTGCGTTGATGGTCAGGGATGGTATAAGATCGGTGAAAACAAATACACTGTTAACCCGAACGAATTTTTTATACTCCCCCAAAACGTTGAGCACGCATATGGCAGCGACGAAAGCAATCCATGGACGATCTACTGGATCCACTTCGGCGGCGAACTCCTGCCATATTTCAATCAATCGAAGGCTGTGCAAACACATTATAAGCCTTTTCACATCAGGAGCTCCGACGAAATCGTTTCTCAATTCTCAAAGATCTACCGCACGCTCGAACTCGGGTACAGTATTGACAACCTGATGTTTGCCAACATGTGTCTTACTTATTTCCTGACCCTTTTTATCTTCAACGCAAAGCATTATAAAACTAATCCCGCCGACAAGATACATTGCATTGATAGTGCGATCCTTTATATGCAGGATAACATTCACCAGAATCTTACGCTGAATGAGCTTTGCTCACATTATAACTACTCAGCTTCGCGGTTCTCAAGCCTGTTTAAACAGAAGACGGGTTATGCACCGATCGACTATTTTATCCAGATGAAAATGCAAAAGGCAACCCAACTGCTTGACTTCACCGACCGCTCCATCAAAGACATTGCCTTAACCTTTGGTTTTGATGATCCCTACTACTTCTCGCGCCGGTTCAGCAAGATCATCGGAATGTCTCCGAAAAAGTACAGGTCGATCAATAAAGATTGACCCCTCTTCAGCAGCATTCAGATCCAAATGGCTATGCTTTGGTAAAACGGCATCAGCTTCGGTCATCTGTTCAGGGTGGCCTTAATGAACCTGCCTGGGGTCTAACTGGTAGAAACCGGCGGCATTCGTATAATACAATTTATGCCGGCCATCTTTATCACAAAGTGAGTTGATTACTTCTTTGTAAATATCCCAGGTGCGAATGTAATCCCCTGCCAGCAACGACACCGGCCAGTTGCTGCCGCAAAACAGCCGATCCTCGCCAAATTGTTCCAAAGCAAAAGCAACATACGGTTCAATATCTGCAGTGGACCAGTCCGGTTTCTTTGCCGTGTTTCCATGACCCGACACCTTCCCGTAAAACTGGGGGTGCTTTGCAGCTTCCTGCATCAATTCACCCCATTCGCCATATTTTTCACCCGTTGCAATTGGCGGCTGGTTCAGGTGGTTGAAAACCATTTTCAATTTGGGTACCTTTTCAGCGACAGCCAGTGCTGTTCTGATATGGCTCGTAAGCACGCCAACAAAATCGTACGGCAGGTTATAATCAGCCAGCAGTTGCAGGCTTTCTAAAACAGCCGGCTGCAATAACCACGACGGATCAGGTTCATCGTGAATAAGGTGACGCACGCCTTTGAAATAGGGATTGTCGAGGTATTCATTTTGTAACACGTCTTCTGTCGCTTCAGGATCGGTTAAGGGCACCCATCCAACCACGCCATTTATCCACGGCGTATGGGCAGCGACCTCGAGCATCCATGCGGTCTCTTCCATGTTATTAGCTGCCTGAACCAAAATACCTTCGCTAACACGGGCAGTTTTCCGCTCCTGCTCAATTTCTTCAATGTGATAACTTCTACCTAAAATCGAGGTATCGTTTCTGAGCCATGAATATTCTGCCCGCCCAAAATTCCAGACATGAAGATGTGTGTCGATTAACCGTTCCGGCATGCAATCGTTGTTTAATCAAGGCAAATAAAAATTCTTTCCAGCAAACGCAAAAAGTTCACAACCGTCGTCCTGTCAGGGACTATTCTTAATTAATCGAAAACTGCTTTTCAATTCTCTCGTTATGCTCTCCGAGAGATGGTGCACCAAGCAGGGATACCAACAACTCGCCGTCTACCCTTATCGGGCAGCGGGTGGTAGTTACTGTTAAACCGGTGGTTGTTTTCACATTCAACTCCATATTCAGCACTTTATAGCCATCGTGAGCCGTCAGGTGATCATAATCCATCACCGCCGCACACCAGATATCAGCCGGCTCCAGGATAGACAACCAGTGGGCGGTTGTTGCTGTAGCCAGGTGCTCTGCAAGCTTTGTTTTGATTTCGTCGCGCTTCTCAAACCAGCCGAAGCTATCCGTATATTCATTTAAAGCCTCACAGCTCAACAGTTTGGCAAGCGTAACTATATTGCCCATTGCAAGTGCGAGGTAACCATCTTCCGTTTTATAAATACCATACGGCGCCGCGATATAAGCGTGTCCATTGTTTACGGAGCTCCGTACGGGCAATTCGTGCCCGTCATTAAAGAAACAGGTAAGCAGTTCAAATTGAAAATCTATTATGCTTTCAAACATACTCACCTGCACCAGCGCACCCTCACCGGTAACCGCCCGTTTATATAAACATGCCAGAATACCCTGGGCGACGTGTGCTCCTGCAAGAATGTCGACAACTGCAACACCCATCGGTGTTGGATTATCACTGTCGTTGTTGCTGAGCCACGACAGCCCTGATGCGGATTGCAACAATAGGTCCTGCCCTGGCAGGTCCTTCCACGGCCCTTCATTGCCATAACCACTTACTTCGGCATAAACGATCGATGGATTCACCGATTTTATGGTATCGAAATCAAGTCCGAGTCGGTTCATAACACCCGGACGAAAATTATGTATAAGCACATCGGCTTTTGATATGATCTGCTTTACTTTAGCCACGTCGGCAGCATTCTTCAGGTCGGCAGCATAACTCTGTTTATTACGGTTGATCGCGTGAAAAATGGTGGACTCGCCTTCAACCATCACGTCGGAAACATAAAGCTCGCGGCAGATATCGCCGGTGCCAGGTTTCTCAATTTTAATCACCTGTGCACCCATGTCGGCAAGTCGAAGCGCAGCTGACGGCCCGGAAAGAAACTGGCTGAAATCAACCACAATAATGTCTTCTAGTAAGTTCATGTTCACGCCTTTTGAAGTAAGCCCTCCTTTATTTTCTTATTGTGTTCACCGAGCTGTGGCGCGGGAACGCTGGAAAACAATCGTTCGCCGTTGATCCGTATCGGGCAGCGCGTTGTAACGATCTTTTTGCCATCTGCGGTTATGATTTCCTGTTGCATCTTAAGGGTTTGATAGGCCGGATGCTCCAACATCTGTATCCAGTTAAGTACACCCATTGCCCATATCCCCGATCCAACCAGCTTTTCGAGCCAGGTTGCCGACGATTTCGTTTCAAGATGTTTAGATAGTATTTCCTTTATTTCGTCGCGGCGGCTAAATGCGTCGTGCTGGTTGAACACCTTTAAAGGCTCACATTCAAGTGCCGATGCCAGTTTTTGAATGTTTACCATGGCAATGGCAATAAAGTTGTCGCTGGTTGCATAAAGACCGTAAGGTGCGCTCAGCAGCGGGTGACCATTGCTGATAAAGCTTCTCTTAGGCACCTGGCGGTTTGCATAATAGGTAGTCAGTAACTCAAACTGGAAGTCGAGGAGCGACTCCATCAGGCTCACCTCGATATAGGCACCAACTTCTTTTTTGTGCCTGCGGATCAAAGCCCCCAGGATACCCTGCACCAGGTGTGCTCCACAGATAATGTCGGCAATGGCAACACCAAAAGGTACGGGGTCGTCGTGTTCGTTACCGCTCGTATATACCAGCCCCGACATAGATTGAAGCAGCAGGTCTTGTCCCGGCCGGTCTTTCCACGGCCCTTCTTTTCCATACCCGGTGATCTCGGCGTATATGATCTTCGGGTTGATCTCTTTTGCCCCGTGGTAATGCAGACCCACTTTATCCATCACCCCCGGCCGGAAATTGTGCGTGATTACGTCGGCCTCTTTAATGAGTTCCCGTATCATGGCCAGGTCAGCTGGATTTTTCAGGTCGGCTGCAAAGCTTTCTTTGTTGCGGTTGATGGTATGAAACAACAGGCTGCTACCATCATCGGCCCATAGGTTTTTTATAGATAGCTGCCGGCATGCATCCCCGCCTTTCGGACGTTCGATCTTGATCACCCGTGCACCCATATCGGCGAGACGTAACCCCGCTGACGGCCCGGATAAATATTGGCTAAACTCCAAAACGGTTATGCCCTGCAGTGGTAGATTGTTCATACGGTTTGATTAGATAGCGCTGATCTTAAGCTATGCCTGTACATTTCGTTTATTTCTTGTAAAACATCTATTGCAGTACCGCCATGTAAAAGATAATTTCTCAAAGGATCGCCTGCATGATCCTGGAAATGTAAGTAACCGTTGTACCTGGGCCGGATATATCCATTCTCCATTGCCGGTAATACCCGGGCAAAATAATCATTACAGAGTGAATTCGCAGCTTTATCGAGCCATGCTAACCGGTGTCCGGGCTGGCCGCCGTGCTGAACATAAAAGGTTGACTGGATCTTCCCGGATACGATTGCTGCCGCATATTCTACCGCCCAATCCTTGTATTTCGATGTACTCGAAACTGCGAGTCCGGTGCCGCCGACCGTACTGCGTAGGGTATCTCCATTATACGTTACCAGGCCATTGTAATGTAAAACGTTTTTGGCATAGCCTGCTCTCGAATAATTCGAATAGCCATATGCAAAGGGGCAATACCAGAAATCGTCACCCGAGCTCATCAGTTCAGCAACCGCGATCGGATTACGGTTAAACATCTTTTTGTCGATCAACGAATACAAAGTCTTCATTGTCTCGAGCGCACTGATCCCTGTGGTGGAGTCAATCACTTCCACTTCCGAGGAAAAAGGTGCTTTGCCATGCGCATGACAAAACATATAGAAGTTCATCAACGTGTCAATGGCGATTGCCGGTAGAGCAACCTTCCCTTTTTCAGCAAGCCTGATTAAGTCTTCCCATGTTTTTGGCAGTTCCACGTTGTGCTGTTCAAGCAAGTCTTTTCGATAGCTTGCGACTGGCGTTGCCGCGTCTATGGCAAGCGCCCATTGGTGACCGTCGTATGCATAACTCTGGTGCGAGAAACCAACGCTATTTGCCAGTTGATCTTCGAGGTATTCGGCCGGCAGGTATTCTTCGAGCGGCAGTACGCAGCCTGTAGCAGCAGCGCAACCAACCCACGGATGATCGATGATGAGCAGGTCGTACTCTTCAGTTAGTTTTTCGATCGGGAAATCAGCAAACTCCTGTAGTGTGCGTTTTGTCCAGCTAACTTCTACACCAGGGTTTAACTCGGTAAACCTTTGCGAAAAGGCAAGGAGTGGCGTAATGCCGCGGCTGTGACCCCAGGTGATTCCCTTCAATACAATTTTTGACATCTATTATATTTTCAAACTCCTTTCTTTTATGGACCAGGCTTGGGGATCTCCGATGCAACAGCCGTTGCGTCGCACAGCGTGTGCCCCAACAAGCAATTCGGCTAAATACTTCGGGCGAAAAAAAGCAACGATTTTTCACTCGTGTAACTTGTTGCTTAACGCATTCATTGCTCCATAAAGCCCCTAAAGTACAAGAGTGCGACGCAACGATGCTAAATAGCATTCCAACACCATGGCTCAAAAAAGTTTTCCGTACCCAATTGACCTTAGTAGCCGGAATTTTGTACCAGGGCCGGGTTATTGTC
>JASLBT010000312.1 GCA_030146445.1 Segetibacter sp.
ACGCTAACGAACATAACCCTGCTGAACCTGATCGAGGACTGGTGGGGTACAAAGTATTGCATCGGGGGAAGCTCAAAAGAATGTCTTGATTGTTCCGCCTTCACCCAAATGGTTACCAGCAGTATCTACCGCGCAACTTTACCACGAACTGCGCAGGATCAATATAATTCGTGTGAAAAAGTGCCTGCCGAGGAGATGCAGGAAGGCAATCTTGTGTTTTTCCATACCCAGGGAAGGGAGATCTCTCACGTTGGTATATATCTAACTAATAACAAGTTTGTGCATGTATCCACGAGTCAGGGCGTGATGATCAATGATCTGAACGATCGCTATTGGAAGGATAAATTCAGGGGTGCAGGCCGGTTTAACTAAGTTTCCTGCTGGCGCGCATTTATTAATTCTACTACTTCTACTTACAATAAAACTCTGCGTTACGCTGGATACGTGACTCCTTCCTCCTAATTAGCCAATGTCGGCAAACACGACTGGACCATTTGTCCAGTACATGCCTCCCCACCAGGCGTCTCCTGACGCTGAATAGCCCAAACAGCATTATAAAACAGTCTGGGGTCCGCTGTTGGCAGTATCGGAGATCGGCTTGAGCCCACCGGGGAGTTTGACCAGGCAATCCGCCACAATATTGCTCCTTAAGTCATCAGTTAATGGGAGCCAAATGCCTGATTGGGGCAAACCCCTTAACATGAAGGCAATGCTGGTTAGCTGTAAGGTATAATTTCAAAAAAAAAGACCATCGTTTCCGATGATCTTTCTTTTAAAAAATTAAAACTGTACTATCCGAAAAGACCGCCTTTTCTCAGGCTCTTGGTTCCTTGACCAATAAGAAAACCATTGTGGTAAATTTCGATTTTGTAATCGCCCATCTGGTATTTGCCATTGCCTTTATAATCAAAGCTCACCGGTGCTCTTTTACCTTGTTCGTAGTTTACTTCCACCTTATTGGTGTATGGTTTGCCGGTTTCCGTGCGGGTATCGAACGTTCCGCTGCTGATTGGCGCTCCATCAGGACCGGTGATTGAAACGTAAATCTCTTTGGTGCCGGTTGGAGCAATCCTGTTTTCGTCAAGATCAAAAGAGATGCGGAGCATATCAACTCTTTTAGCGCTGCTGGTGCTCTTTTCTTTACCGCTCGCTTTCACATTGATCGGAGCAATGTTCAGGTTAGTTGCACGCAGGGTAGAAGCGACGTCAACTTTTCCTTCCAACTCTTTTTTAACCGTCTCAGTTGTAGCCAGGTTTTCCTGTAACTGTGTTTTTTCGGTAGTAAGTTGATCTCTCTCCGTGCTTAATTGTTGATTGCTGGTGGTAAGCGTTTCATTTTGTCCCTTGAGTTCTTCGATCTGCGCGAACATGTCGTCGATCTTACCATTTAGTTGTTTGATGAGTTGTCTTGCCTTGCCAAGTTCAGCTGCGGTTGCATTTTTATTACGGGTGATAGATGAAATCTGCTTCTTTAGCTTGTCGATTTCATTCTTTCTTTCTGCAAGAGCGCCTTGTAATTCGGTATTGCTTCCCGTGGCAGAGTCTAAACGGGAAAGTGCGTCGTTGTACTCGGTTTGAATGGCATTACGGGAAGAATCCGCTGCCGTGTATTGTGTTTGAAGGGTGTTCCGTTCCTCAGTCGCTTTACTCTTATCGTAAATAATGTAACCCCACGTCAGCACCAAAGCAAGACCTAAAATACCGTATATTAGTTTCCGGTTGTCTGAGTTTGCAGGTCTTGAAGGTTGATTGGAAGCAGGTGAATTTTGAGGACTGTAGCTCATTTTTTTTAGTTTTCGTGATTAAAAAGTAAAACTTTGAATCATCCGTATTTATTATTTGATTTATTAATTCTTGATATTGAAACCGTTCCGTTCGTTTCGAGCTACGAAAATCTGGCACCTGAATGGAAGGAGCTATTTTTCGACAAGATTTCAAAAACCATGCCCGAAACAGAACTCATCGATAACGTTTACAAGCAAAAGGCGGGAATTCTCGCAGAATTTGGAAGAATTGTGTGTATTTCAACAGGTTTTTTCTACAACGACGCTCAGGGTAAGCTGAGCCTAAAATTAAAAAGTATTTGTTGCGACGACGAAATAGAATTGTTAAAACAATTTATTGAACTTGTAAACCGGTTCCTTTCGAAAAGAAAGAACCTGTACTTCGCCGGCCACAACATCAGGGAATTCGACATCCCTTTTATCTGTCGGAGACTTGTAATCAATAGGGTACCGTTGCCGTCGTATTTCCAGATACAGGGAGCTAAACCCTGGGAGATCAATATGCTGGATACCATGCAGTGGTGGAAATTTGGCGATTACAAAAACTATACATCCCTTCATCTCCTGGCGAATGTATTGGGGGTGCCAACTTCGAAAACCGACATGGATGGCAGTATGGTACAGGACGTATATTACGAGGACAATGATCTGCCTCGAATTGTAGATTACTGCCAGAGGGACGTAGTAGTTGTTGCCCAGGTGATCTTACGATTTAGAAACCTGCCGTTGATTGAACCCACAAACATTACTGTTGCGGAATAATCGCACACACAATTGATCCTGGTACCTGTCCTGATCAGGTCCAAATGTAACAAACTGTACCACAGACTGTGTATGTTGAGGAAATATTCAACACCATAGAAGTGCGATGATCTTAATTGAATTCGAAATTACCTGTTAGCGGGACTACGGTAGTACCAGCAGCATCTTGATTGTTTTCTACAAGCCCTTCGTCAATCAGCCGATAAAGCCTTTCCTGTTAGAGCGCCCTGTCCGGATCCGCAGGCGCTATCATTCTCTTAAGGTGGGACCGAACTGGAAAGTTCAATGAACAAGATCGTCAGCCGGTGAAAGCATGTTTCGCCGTAATGCTGAAATTGTAGACTGTGTTATATTGCAATCGAATAGTTCATTATGTCTGCAGAAATAATCATCGACGATTGGAAGAAGGGCGTGTTCAAACCAGTTTACTGGCTGGAAGGCGACGAGCCTTACTTTATTGATAAAGTGATGCACTATGCAGAACACAAAATCTTATCTGAGAGCGAAGCGGGGTTTAATCTTACGACTTTTTACGGGCGGGATGCCGACTGGCCGGCTGTAATCAACGCCTGTCGAAGATACCCCATGTTTGCAGAAAGGCAGGTAGTACTCCTTAAAGAAGCGCAGCTGATGCGCGATGTGGATAAACTCGAAGGCTATGTAAGCAACCCATTGCCCTCGACGGTGTTTGTAGTAAGTTATAAAGACAAGAAAGTAGATGGTCGCACTGCTTTTTCAAGGACGCTGAAGAAAAAGGGAGTTTTGCTTACCACGAAAAAGTTATACGAAAACCAGGTACCGGATTGGGTGCAGGGGATGGTGAAAGCAAAAGGCTATGATATTACGCAGCAGGCGCTTCGCCTGCTTGTGGACAATATCGGTAACGACCTTACCCGGCTTGAGAACGAGGTAGAAAAAGTTTGGTTGAACCTGAGCGATACTCAACTGATTGACGGCGATGCTATTGAAAAATATGTTGGAATCTCTAAAGAATTCAACGTCTTCGAATTGCAGGATGCTGTATCAAAACGCGACCTTCCCAAGGCCATAAGGATAGTTCAATATTTTGCATCCAATCCTAAAGCCGGGCCGCTGCAAATGGTACTCCCTACGATCTACAACTTCTTTAGTAAATTATACATCATGTACGGACTTTCATCAAACGATGAGCGTTCAGTGGCTACAGCTTTGGGGGTAAACCCTTTTTTCGCAAAAGACTATATCCAGGCTGCAAGAAGTTACGATTACCGGGGAGTAGAAAAGGTTTTGCTCCTGTTGCACGAATACAACCTCCGGAGTATTGGCGTAAATGATGCAGGTACATCGGACAGTGACCTCATGAAAGAGATGGTTGTTAAGATGATGGCCTGAGCGGATGGGCGGGACATGGGTATTAGGTTTCTACGCTTCCAGTAGGCTTCATGACATTTGTCTGTGAAAGTCGAAACCGCTGGTCGCTGTAATGCCTGGTGTGATAAGTTGATTGCCTGTCAAAGTTTGGGTAGTTCATCGTGCAGGTGTATCTCTTCCGGCAGTGTTCACCAGTATTCCTTTTACCGTAGCTTTATCATTACCGAGTTGTTCTTTCAACATCTCCAGTCCGTTGAATTTTACTTCACCCCGAATAAAGGATTTTACTACAACCTTTAGCGTTGAACCGTAGATGTCCTGGTCAAAATCAAAGATATTCACCTCTATTACCCGTTTGGATCCGCCTATAGTCGGCCGAACGCCGATGTTCATCATCCCATGGAGAAAATCTCCCTGGTTGACCGAAACAGTAACGGCATAAACCCCATTGCCGGGGATCAGCTTTTCTTCTTCTGCAATCTCAAGGTTGGCTGTTGGATAACCAATTGTGCGCCCAAGTTTATTGCCTTCTACTACGGTCCCCGAAAAGAAGTAATCGTATCCAAGTCGCCTGTTCGCCGTTTCAATGTCACTTTGCGTCAATGCTTCCCGAACCCTTGTTGAGCTGATGATGATCTCGTTTAACAAGCTTTCGGAAATTTCTTTTACCCGGTACCCAAAGGTTTCACCCAATTTTTCTAAAAGGTGGTAGTCGCCGGAACGGCCCTTCCCAAAACGGTGGTCATAGCCAATGATAATGGTGTGGGGATGAAATTTCTTGACCAGGAAATGTTCGACATATTCTTCGGGGCTTTGCAGGGAAAACGCTTCGTTGAAAGGAGTAACTACCAGGTGGTGTATACCGTGTTTGTCCAGCAGGTCAATCTTTTCCGGCAGGGTAGTGAGAATCTTCACTTCACGGCCGCCGCCTGAAACAATTTTCCTTGGGTGTGGATGAAAGGTGATGACGACGGTTTCTCCGCCTATAGCGGCTGCTTCCTGTTTTAACTGTGCGAGAATTTGTTGGTGGCCGAGATGAACACCATCGAAACTCCCGATCGTAATAGCGGCGTTTTTAAACGTGGGTAGTTCTTTCAGATTCCCGTGTACCTGGATCATAATGTCCGGCAAAGCTAAGCGTTTCCCCTTTAGCTAAACCGGGCAAACACAATTACAATAGCGCCGCCAACTGCCTTGAACATTGGGTGTTTAAGCCCGGTTATATAACATCTGAATTGCCTCGACCAGATCGTGGCATGATTCTAAAGCGCCCGTCTAAAAAAATAGGGGTAGCACGCTCACGGTGTACCGTTGGATCGCACAAAAGCCGGTAAGTCTTCGTTCCATCAATTCGCCGGGGTTTAACCACATGCCTGTAAGCGGAGCGCAAACATTACATTTGCCCAATCTTAAATCAAATTGCAACTGATGTCTTTGTATTCACAACGGGGAGTTTCTTCGCAAAAAGAAGAGGTACATGCGGCTACAAGTAATTTAAGTACCGGGCTTTACCCAAATGCATTTTGTAAACTGTTTGCCGACACTCTCGGCGGCGACGAGCAAATGGTGAATGTGATGCATGCCGATGGCGCGGGAACAAAGAGCATTCTTGCTTACTTATACTGGAAGGAAACCGGCGATGTGAGTGTGTGGAAAGGAATAGCACAGGATGCCGTCATCATGAACCTCGACGACCTGCTTTGTGTAGGTATCTACGACAATATCCTATTCTCGTCTACCATAGACCGAAATAAGACTGTTATACCTGCCGAGGTTCTGTCGGCATTGATTAACGGCACCCAGGAGGTATTTGACTGGCTAAGAAGCTTCGGTATCAATATTCACTTCCTCGGTGGTGAGACTGCCGACGTTGGCGACGTGGTTCGTACGATTGCTGTCAACGGAACGATGGCTGCAAGACATCCGAGGCAAAAGTTAGTTACTAACGACCGGATCGCTCCCGGGGACGTAATTGTTGGAGTATCCAGCTTTGGTAAGTCGAATTATGAAAACGACTATAATAGTGGGATCGGCAGCAATGGCCTTACGAGTGCCCGACATGATGTGTTGGAGAAATTCTATGCCCGCGAGTACACCGAAACTTATGCCCCAACGTTGCCTGAAGAAGTCATCTATATTGGCAAACACCGCCTTACCGATCCAATAACCGTGGCTTCCAAGTACGGAAATGTCGATACCAACATCGGAAAGCTGATCCTGAGCCCAACCCGGACCTATGCCCCGTTTGTTAAAGCGATTCTCGAAGGCAACTTCAACGATATACATGGAATGATACACTGCAGCGGAGGAGGCCAAACCAAGTGCCTGAAGTACCTGCCGGCTTCTTTAAAGATCATTAAAGACAACCTGTTTTCACCACCTGAAATATTTGAGATAATACGCGAAGCTTCAAAAGCAGATTACCGGGAAATGTACCAGGTATTCAACATGGGCCACCGACTAGAAGTTTTTACATCTGCGCAGTCAGCATCAACCCTTGTAGATATCGCAGAACAGTTTGGCCTTGAGGCCAGGGTGGTTGGCAGGGTAGAAGCGGGCGACACAAAAGAACTGCTGCTGAAGGGAGACTTTGGCGAGATCACTTTCCGGTAAAGTTTCGCTATCTTATTTTTTCCCCTGTCCGGCTAATTTCCGGACGAATTATTAACAGTCCGTTTCAGTTGTCTGGATATTAATGTTAGGTGATGCTACGTTCAAGTAATATTTTTGTCTCAAGCTAAAAAACAACTATGTCAGAACCGATCGTTTTTTTGAAAGACGTAAACATATACCAGGGTAGCAATCTCATTCTCCAGGATGTAAACATTTCGGTAAATAAAGCAGAGTTTGTGTACCTGGTAGGGAAAACCGGCACGGGTAAAAGTAGTTTGCTAAAGACGCTTTACGGAGACCTACCGCTTCGGGAAGGTGAAGGATTTGTTGCCGGTTACGATCTGAAAAAAATGGATTGGAAAAAAGTGCCTTTTCTGCGTCGTAATCTTGGCGTAATCTTCCAGGACTTTCAATTGTTAACCGACAGGAACGTTCACGAAAACCTGCGTTTTGTTTTAAAAGCTACGGGTTGGAAAGACGAAAAGCTTATTGAAGAAAAAATTCACGATGTGCTGGACAAAGTGGGCTTGCGCAGCAAAGGATTCAAGATGCCTTTTGAAATGAGTGGAGGTGAGCAGCAACGTGTCGATATCGCCCGTGCCCTCCTCAATTCCCCCAAGCTTATTCTTGCTGATGAGCCAACCGGCAACCTTGATCCCGAAACGAGCGACGAAATTATGCAGTTGCTTTTTCATATTGCCCGGGACTATGGCACCTCCGTGGTGATGGCAACACACGATTATATCGTCATAAACCGGTATCCTGCAAGGATGTTGAGAACTGAACGCGGAAAAGTTTTCGACAGCGCAACAGTGCCGGCATAGCAGGCTAATGTATAAACAAACGGCTGCCGCTAGTGCAGCCGTTTTCTTGAAGGGATAAGGATCAGTTACCGGATGATGGGTGATCTAATCTTCCTCCACCGAAGAAAAAGCCGATCTTAATGCCGATGTAGTTACTGCTCATGGTGCCGGATCTTCCTGCAACATTGTATTCTACAGCCGTCCGGAAGTGACCGGTTTCGAGACCTACACGCGGTGCAAAACCAAACTTTGTTGATGTTGCTATATCCTCAATGGAATTGAGGGCAACGCCCGCATTCCGGTAAATACCCGCACCTACAC
The DNA here is from genome assembly GCA_030146445.1 of Segetibacter sp. Classification (GTDB taxonomy): domain Bacteria; phylum Bacteroidota; class Bacteroidia; order Chitinophagales; family Chitinophagaceae; genus Segetibacter. Next base: position 7,634 of record JASLBT010000312.1, read on the forward strand.
CCACAAAAGGGCGAACTGCGTTTGTGCTGAAATAATAATCGTTGGTCAGCAAAACAGATGAACTTCCTTTTACTTCCGCGTTGACCAGTTCATTGTTTAGCACTATTGCGCCGTGCGCCGTTAACGCTGCTTCTAGGCGTAAGCCCACCGTAAAGTTGTTGTTCAACGCATATTTAGGTTCCAGTGAGAATAGCGCTCCTGCTTTAGTTCCGCTTCCTTTAGGTAT
>JASLBT010000239.1 GCA_030146445.1 Segetibacter sp.
CCTGATCCGCGCCAATGCATTAGCCCTTCCTTGTTCAGAAGTTCCTTTCCTGAACTTTACCAATAGTTCATTAGGCTCCATTTCCCGGCCGGCTAAACCCTCACCGTCCGGCCCTGCCGATTGTAACTGCCCCGGTGCGAGGTCACTTTGAAGATCATTTGATGTAATATCTTTTTTACAGGACGTTAAAAAGACCAATAGTACAATACCAAGATTCGCGAGAGTCTTCTTCATTGATAGCATTTTAAGGTTAAATTTCAATTAGGTCTGCTGTGAGACTGTTTCAAGTTAACAATTCTTTCACAGTTTACAATGTTTATTCATCCCTGTTTAAAAGATTTTTTCAGGAATTACGGCCGCATCAGCGTAATCTTCGGCTCAAATCCCATTGAACATAGTTATATACTTAAGGATTTCGCGTACACAAACGAGGACAATGAACGACCAGTGATCAATCGTTAGAACTGCAGTCATAGCAAGCGGTTATTCCTCCCGGGGGTATCCCGAAGAGAAGAACGAATTTTGTTCTTCGACTGAATGACAAAACCGGTGTACCGACAAGAACATCACGTTAAGGAGCTAACGCTTCTGGTGAAAACACAGGCTATTCCCATCGGGATCTTTAAACCAGGCAAACCTGCCCCACGGCGTATCGTCGATCTTACCAACCTGGATACCGTGTGACTGCAGGTTCTTTACTTCTGATTCGATATCGTCCGTCGTACATATAATCCCCGGAAAACTTGCCAGAGAAATAGTGGTTTCTGTACCGGGGACTCCCATCTGTATCCACGTGTCTCCATGTGGATCCGTGGCTTCAATCATCACTTTAAATCCCAAATTCAGATAGAACTCTTTTGCCTTCTGCCTGTCTTTCACCGGCTGCATAATAATTTCAATTGATTGCATTTTATGGTATTGAGGTATTGGGTATTGAGGTATTCAGGAAGAAAGTTGATTAGTTGAGCAGTTGACAAGTTGAGTTGTCCGATGCCCCTCTTTGGCTTTTGATTTTACTTTTGACTTTTGACTTTACTTTTTTCACCCCCTGAGGAGCAGGGAGCTGCCGAGGCTTTTTTATAGCTGAAATCTTTCCCGTTTTTCGCGGGGCTGTGAACAACATAACCATCCTTTGCTTTTGTTCGGGCTTCTCCGGGCTCCACTTCGTTCCGGCCGCGCCAAAATACAGGGGCGCGGCTGAACCCTCCGTATCCCGCAGCCCTTCAGCAGCAGAACCCTATTCATCTTACGAAAACGGGTTGCACGTGCTTTCGTGTGATACTATCTTGAGAAACACACGACGTACGATCATTCCTCACCCGTTAATTCAAACATTAGTACATAACATTCAACATTTAGCATCCAACATAATCCCTAACTCATTCAACATTTAAAATATAACATTCAGCATATTCACTCGTGACTCATAACTCTGCACTCATAACTCTTAACTCATGACTCCCTAACTCCCGATCTTCACCACCAGTTCGTCCACCACCTTTTTCCATTGCCGGTCATTAGAGGGAAGCGTAATCGTAAGCACCTCTTTTTTGGTCTCGGTGGCGTCGTCGGTTTGCTGGTAATTAGCAAGCTCGGTTCGGTCCCAGCTGCAGGGAAGCAATTGAACGAAAAAGAAGTTTGCCTTTTTTTTCTTCATCCTTGAAATGGCTAAAGGTATTTCCGTTTTCATGATGTACTCCGTCGCAATGAAATCCGGACTCAACAGGAAGATAATGATGTCGGCATTGTTCATCTCAGTCCTGATTGCATCGTCCCACCTTGTTCCCGACTCGATCATACGATCGTACCACGGTTCAACAATGCCGGTTGATTTTAATATCTCCAGGTGGGTGGCAAACCGCTTCATAAACTCGGCGTCTTTGGACGAATAGGAGATGAACAAGCGCTTCGGCAGTTTCTCGAAACCGGCAATGTGTTTAAATTCATTGATGCCAAAAGCTTTTCCATTCTGGTAGAACTCGAACTGCCGGTCACCGGCTTGCTTACGCAGAAAGTCGAGGCTGAAGAACTCGGTACCATTCACCGATATTTGCTTGTCTACCGTTAAGCCCTGGTTTAATTCGTCCAGGGTATTTTCGATCCGCTTTTCCAGTCCACCGCCGTTAAAAGGCTGTATGGTTTTTATATTCACGATTCCATAATCCTTGTCTTTCAGAAACTCTACATATACCATCTGTTGATCCACGCCATCGCCTTCACTCACAATGATGCCGTTTCGCCAAAATGGGAATCGTTTAACACCATCGGAAGTATCAACTTTTGTATCGGTCAGGTACCGGGCAAACAAATTAAGCAATAGAGATTTTTGGAAATACGCCTTGTAAACAAAACGCATCTGGGTATAAGTGAATGCGTTCAAAAAGAATTCAATAGCACTGTCGGGCCGTGAGGGAAGAAACTGCGGTGCTAAATAGGCGCCATCATTGATCCGGATAATTGAATTGTTTTTAGTAAGCAGCTGTAAAACCTTATCGCTGTGGGGCACTTTAGCGACCTGCTTCCTGGTGAATATGCCTTTGTCGTTACCCGTTTTGGCAATGTTCATAATCTCCCGGATCAATTCGTTTAATTTGCTGATGTTGGTATATACAAGGTCAGTTCCCCCACTGTTTTTATCGTATAGCAAAATGCCGAGGTTATTTAATATTTGGGCGATGATACTTGCATTATCCTCGTTAAAGCGAATGGAGTCATCGTTAATCATCTCTTTACAGTCCTTATAGAAATCCGCCAGCGTCAATACGCTAAAAGCTGCCTCATGCTGGATATGATGCATCACGATCTCCATCTCGAAGCGGATGAGTTGCCTGCCCGAGAGGTTTAAAGAATTGAGATAGTCGGAGAGCACCTCATTGATGATCGCAGTTCGCTTTTTCTTTGCAAGGGAAACACTAAAAAATCCCCAGATATTCTGATACGTTTCCGTCAATGTTTTTTGGTTCAACCGACCTTCTCCAAGATCGATCTTGTTTTGCAGGATAAGCACCGGGTTAACCAGGTTTGCTTCCTGGGAATGGTTTACGTCGTCGCCTTTGAAGTGCGCCTTTTGTTTGCCGGTCAGGTTATATTTAATGGACTCCAGCCAGTACTCCAGCGGGTGATTTTCATATTCAAAAACTTCATTGGTGCCGGATATTGGCTCTGTTTCTACCGAATAAGCATTCGTTAATTGATCCCAAAGCAGTACATAAGCGGTATCGTGGGTATAATACAATTGGTGTGAGTCGTGGTAGTAATCCTGTCCGCCGAAATCAAAGATGTTTACCTGCATCTCTGTAGCGTCCTCGAACTTCAGAAATGACGTGTTCCAATTATGAATTTCAAGAATGTGGGTAGATACACTTTTCAGGGTGATTACGCCTTTGCGCAGGAACTCGCTAAGGTTAGTCTTTCCTACCCGGCTGTTACCAACGAGGATGAGTTTTATAAATTGAAGCTTCCGGGTGCCGTGTGCGTCTGCGTCTTCAAAATACCTCAGTATCGCTTCTCTACCTTTTTCCACAACTTCCAGCGAAGGTTCGCTCAGCGCAAGATTATGCCTCAGGTATATCCCTTCCTCTTTGTCGCGAAAGCTGTATTCGAGTAAAACATTCAACCCCCTTTTTATGTGCTCCAATACCGGTTTCAATGAATGAATTCTATTATTGGTAAGCACAATCCTCCTTAGGTTGTCCAGCCCCTGCAACGCATTGATGTTTTTTAACTGGTTGTGTGCAACATATAAACTCACCAGGTTCTGAAGATGGGAGATGTTTTCGAGTTCATCGATATCGTTCGATGAAAGTCCTAAAAACTCAAGCTTTACATTTTGGTCTAAATTGTCCAGTTGCTTTATCCGGTTGTGATGAAGATCGAGTTCGGTCAGGTTAACGAGCCCTTCCAGGTTCTCAATTTTTTCAATCTTGTTGTAGGCGATTTTCAGCGTTTTTAACAGGGTCAATTGGCCGATGTTTTCAATCCTGGTCAACTGGTTATGCTCCAGACTGAGGTACTGCAATTGCGTCAGGTTATCGAGGTTGTTGATCTTAGAGAGGTAATTGTCATCCAAAAACAGCTCCTGCAGCCATGGCATATCGAGCAGATCGGCAGGTATGTAGGTTAGCTCAAGTCCACTTAGCCGTAGAGAACCGGTTTGCTGCTCCTGTTCGATCTTCAAAATTGACTGTGCGCTGGTATTGGTCCTCAGTTGAACAACGGAGGAGACGTAATCCGTTAATTCCTGGAAGGCGATCTTCTTTTGTTTGTATTCGCTAAATGGTTTACCAAACTTTGGAAGCGCCTGGAACCGGGAAAAGGAAGCCTGTTTCCAGTTACAAGGCTCTAAAATAAACGGGATGATCCTCGAACCTTTATCCGTATGCAACTCAAAAATGTGCGCAAGTTCGGCTGCAACGGTGTTAGAGGCGAGGTAATGATTACTGACCAATAAAAGAAACATGTCGGCATCTTCCCGCATTGCCGGGAGTTTCTCATTCCAGTTATCGCCTGCAACAAGAAGGTCGTCGGAAAGCACATTAACGCTGTCGGCTAAGAGGCACAAAACATTCACCAACTCATTTTTATATCCGGTGTCGAGATGAGAGTAAGAGATGAAGACGTTAAAACGGGAGGAACCACTCATTACACTTAAGTTAAGGTGTTGGAGTATTAAAATAGGCAATAAAAAATAAGGATGCAACAGATGGGCAGGATAGGCTGTCGATAAGTTGACGCTTTCATATACATCTCACCTGACGGAAGTCAAAAGTCAAAATTAAAAAGTAAAAATCCGAACACGGCTGCTATCACATCTCATCGCTCCTGATGACTTCTGCGACTGATAAACACGACCGCTAATCACGTTTCATAACTCATAACCTTTGAACCCATTTAAAATTCAACATTTAACATCCAAAATAACCATCACGTCTCATCTCTCATCGTTCATATCTCATATCCCTTGAACCCCATCTAACATTCAACATTTAACATCCAAAATAACCATCACGTCTCATCTCTCATAACTCATCACTCCCGTCATCTCTCATCGTTCATATCTCATAACCATTAACCCCATTTAACATTCAACATTTAACATCCAAAATAACCATCACGTCTCATCTCTCATAACTAAACGACATTGTCTCTGATGTACTTTTTTCTGCCGTTAATAGCTACTCACCCATATTGCCGCAATGTTGCCGGCAGATTATCTAAAACCCTGGTATCTTCATAGCTATCATCAAATTATAAAAACTTTCTGCCAATCCGCATCGCCAGTCTGCAAAACCGGAATCCGCAATCCGCCCATCCGCAATTCGCCAATCCACAATCCGCCCATCCGTAATCCGCCAATCCCAATGATCTAAAAACAAAAAGGGGCCGGCTCATCAGCCAACCCCTTCCGGTTTAGATATTTATTGGTTAATAACCAGGATTCTGATATGCTTTCCTGGCCGCAGCGTCGAGCGGATTACCCGCTTCGTCAGTCAGTTGAACAAGGTACGCATTGGGCCATGGACGGAACGTATACTCTTTCCGCATTTGTCCCTTTCCGCTTCCGTTCTGGCCATTTCCGTTGGCGGGATTGTCAGCCGCCGGCCATAAGCCGGTTAACGGAGAGGCCATTTGGTTGAGGTGAATGACACGCTCGTAAAGTATACCTGCATTGTGCAGGTCTTCCCAGAGCAAACCTTCCGATAAGAATTCGCGTGCTTTCTCATTATAGATAAAGTGGATGAACATATCAGCTTTGCTGGTAACATTAGGGATATAACCTTCCTCGCTGGCCTCGGAAGTGCCGGGAGTAAAATGGTTTTCTGTTGCCATGATCCGGCTAAAGGAATTCATTGCCGAATAGGGCGGTGTTCTTTCTGCAGGGGTTAACGTCACCGCTTTGGGTTCCCACTCGACCAATACATTCGGACGTTGTTCACCCGACTTATACGCCGCCCGCTCACGCAATACATTTATATCAGCAACCGCTTGTGCATATTGACCCCTACGACCATATGCTTCTGCCCGCACAAGGTAGGTTTCCGCCAAACGCATTAGTATCGCATCGCGTGTGCCAGCTTCGCTGTTGAAGTTTGCTTCGTCT
>JASLBT010000243.1 GCA_030146445.1 Segetibacter sp.
GTATTTTTTTCGAAATGTAACTTCATCAACATTTTGTTATCGTTGCTGCTGTTTCCTTCGATCATCATAAAGAAGTTCCCCCAAAAAGACCCGTCCTGTTTAGCAAGTGTAAAAACTCCTTGCGCCCCGCCCTCGTGTTTGGCAGTATTGATCCACAAACTCACCGTAAAGCTGGTAAGCGTGGCGACAGGCCCGGGATTATCATAAGCAATAAAACCATTGCGTGATCCCTGGTAAGCCTGTCCTTTGAGCCCCGCAACAAAGGAGGTGTTGCCGGAAGTCTTACCCCCGCTAACACCTCCTTTGGCGTCATCTATCGTACCATCGAATGTAAAGTGGGCAACGAGGTTCGCGGGCGATATTTCACTTGAATTTACATAGCCACCCGCAATAGGCGGGGGATCGCCTTTTGTAAAGTCGTCATCCAACATCGGCTTTGAGCAACCTGAAAAGTACATTGCCAGTGCGGCAACAAAAATCTGCGGGATTTTTATATAGAATTTCATACAGCTGTTATTTAAAGTTAGTAACCGTTGTTTTGCGTAAGGCGTCCGCCACTGAGATCGACCTGAGCCTTTGGAATTGGAAAAACTTCGTTGCGCCCGTCTACGAACGGCTTACCATGCGCCCTCAATACAGTGCCTGCGCGACCCTGGCGAACCAGGTCGAAAAACCGGTCATGCTCCATGGCAAGTTCAGCCCGACGTTCCTTCCATATGTTTTCCTGCGTGCCTGTGGACGCAGGGAGGTTTGCACGGGATCGAACCATGTTTAGCTTGGCCGTCGCTTCAGCCGCATTCCCGAGCATTGCCTGTGCTTCGGCATACATCAGTAATACCTCTGCATATCGCATCAGCCTGATATTTTTTGGCTTGGTATCCTTGTTGCTCGTGAGTTGTGCGGACTCTAACAATGGACTATGATAAGCCTTATAATTGTACCTGGGGTTCTCCACCGAGTCCTGGGAGGGCAGGCGGAAGCCATCCCATAAGTATGTGCCATTGTCGCGGCCGGCAACCGTTGGATTGATAAAAATAATTGTTGCGTCCCTTCGGGTATCTCCTGGCTCGTAAGATCCCGCGAGGTCGGCAGTGGGACTGTTAAACCCAAACCCGAGATCATTCCAGCCACCACGGCCACGTGGGCCCTGGGCATTGCTGTACAGCGGGCTTACTGCATTTTCTCCAACATTTAAACCGGTTTGTACTTCAAATATCGACTCGCTATTGTTTGCGCCTCCAATTCCCCCAACCGGCCTTTCCCTGAATATAAAGCTGTAGTCGGGAACCAGTGAATACCGGTTGGAGTTGATCACCGCTTGTGTAAGCTCCAGTGTTTTCTGCCAGTTTTTTTGATACAGGTAGACCTTGGCCAGATAGCTTTGTGCGGCTCCCTGGGTGGCCCTTCCCGGTTGAGCGGTGGCATCACCTTTCATCATCAGGTTATCTACAGCAAACTGAAGGTCTTCTATGATAACTTCGTAGATTTCAGCAGCAGAGGCACGGGTCTGAAATTCGTCGTTATTTACCTCTGATGGTTCGGGCACGCGAACGACCTTCGGTACGCCCCCAAATGCACGAACGAGGTTGAAATAATAGAAGCCACGCAGGAACCGGGCCTCACCAAGTAACCGATTTTTGGCAGCCTCTTCAATCGTGCTGCTGTTCAGGATGTCGATGGCTTTGTTCGCCCGGGCAATACCAAGATAGTGGCCGTTCCAGATGTTGTTATAAATCCCGTTTCCCGGGTTTGGTCTAAAGTTGTCAACATCACCCGCACCATTAACGTCGTAGTCGGATGGTGTGCTGCCTTTATCTGCATCGTCGGATGCTACGTCGGCCAATATGGCCCATTGGAAGCCAACGGTAGTATTGCCAAACCCACCTAAGTAGAGCGTATTATAAACTCCGCCCACTAATTGATTAGCAGCCTCGGGATCTTTTAATGCCTGAACTTCTGTTAGCTGCCCCTGTGGATCGATCTCCAAAAACTTTTCGCTACAGGCCACCAGCATTAATAGCGGAATAGCCCGTGCCAGCATTTTATAATTAGTATTTCTTGTCATGTTCGTGTGTTTATCGGTTGAGGGTTTAAAAGCCGACGTTTACGCCAAAAGCGAACGTGCGTGTCGTGGGATAGATGGATTGCTCGATACCTGCATTCAGGTTATTGCCGCTAACAATCTCCGGCGTAAAGCCGCTGTACCCCGTTATCGTGGCAAGGTTCTGTGCAGTGATATAGATCCTAAACCGTTGTACCCTGCTGGCGAGTAGTTTACCGGACAAGGTATATCCGAGCGTAAGATTGTTGATGCGCCAGAAGCTTCCGCTTTCCAGGAAATAAGTAGACGCGGGCAACGCATTTAGATTCGCCCGGGGAATGCTGGTATTCGGGTTGTTCGGGGTCCACCTGTTTTTTGCAACTTCTGTTTCAACATTGTCGCGGGAATCTGCCCGGGCAGCTTTCTTGCCGTTGTAAATTTTTCCACCGGCAGTGCCATATGAGCCAAAACTAAAATCGAACGCGGCATAGTTCACCGAACCATTAAACCCAAACGTGAGTTTTGGCTGATACGATCCACTGTATGCACGATCAAGGTCATTGATCACCCCGTCGGGTTTGCCCGCAGGTCCGCTGAGGTCTTTATACCTGAGATCTCCCGGTTGTGCGTTGGGCTGCGCAGAGCCCGCGATTTCAGCATCATTCTGGAAAATGCCATCTGCCTGCAAAATGAAGAAGCTTCCTATCGTTTGCCCGTTATCGGATCTTGTGGTAAATCCCTGGCTGCCGACACCGCCGCTGGTGAGCGCCTGTCCGCCATTCAAACCAATTATTTTATTCTCGTTGAAAGCGATGTTTCCATTCAGGTTGTAGTCAAAATCCCTGCTGATGCGGTCCGTCCAGTTTAAGCTAAACTCAACACCCTTGTTGGTGAAGTTGGCTGCATTGGTGGTGTATTGATTATCGATGTCGCCTAACACCTGGCCATTGAAAACGATATTGATCAGGGCGTCTCTTGTTGTCTTGTTGTAGTAGTCGACGGTTCCCGTGAGTTTGTTCTTAAGGATGGCAAACTCTAAACCGAGGTCAAATTCTTCAGTGGTCTCCCATTTAAGATTTTTATCTACCGCCTGGTTAAATGATATCCCGAGGTATTCGGATCCGTTAAACGAATAGGGAACATTGAGGGTGGCCAACGGGTTATAAAGATTACTGCTGATCTGGTCGTTTCCTACCCTACCCCAACTTGCACGAAGCTTAAGGTTGTCGAAAACGTTTTGACCCGACATAAACGCTTCTCTTGAGATGTTCCATCCAAGACCCACCGACGGAAAGTAGCCCCAGCGGTTTTGGGAAGGAAAACGAGAGGTAGCATCAGCACGAAATGTTGCCGTAAGCAGGTACCGATTGGCATAGCTGTAATTGATCCTGCTCAGGTAAGAGTTTCGCGCCCACCTGTCGCCACTGTTGGCATTTGTTGCAGAAGCAGGTACACCAGCATCAAGGTACCACTGATCTTCGTTTTCAGGTACGTCGAGGCGGGTTCCGCGGCTCGTATTAAAGCGGTATTCTTCTGCGGTCGCACCAATCAGGAGGTTGAAATTATGTGCGCCGAATACTTTGGTTATGGTTGCTGTATTGTCCCAAACCCATTTGTTACTGTTATCGGCTTGTAACGCAAGCTGGCTCCTGTTCACTAACTGGTTTCCACCGGCAGTGATGAAGATATTCGACGGACCAATATTAGCATACCGGTACCGGTAAGTGGTATTGCGATAAAAGTTCAGGTCAACCCCGTAGCTGGTGCGCAACGTCAACCAGGGTAACGGTTTATAGTCCCCGGAAAAAGTACCCTGGAGCCTGTTGCCAATACTCGCATTATTGTTCTTATCCAGGTTAAGCAGCGGGTTCGAAATGTTGTTCGATAGCGACGTGTTACCATAAAGGTCACCAACTTTTGCAGGTACAAATGGAGCAGCACGATAAGCAATGTCAAAGACACCCAGGTCTACATCGCGTAAATTTGTTCTGCTGTACGAAACCAGTGTAGCAAGGCGTAGTACACGGCTCAGCTTATATTCATTATTTGAGCGTAGCGTAAACCGTTTGAAGTCGTTTGTTTTGATCACTCCGCCATCACCCACATAACCGGCACTCAAAAAATAATTGATGCTTTCACTTCCGCCTGAGATGGAAACGTTGTGATTCTGCTGCAGGCTCTTTTTGAGGATTACATCATACCAATCGGTGTTGCCGCCGGCAGCTAACTGGGCACCTCTTACCAGGCTGTCGCCACTGCCGTAGTAAACACTTGCTTCATTAACATAGTTCGCATATTGATTGGCGCCTGCCATGTTTACCATCCTGCCGACCTCTTTGATCCCTACAAGTCCATCATAAGCTACCACCATCTTTCCTGTACGCCCTTTTTTAGTGGTAATCAAAAGCACCCCGTTGGCTGCACGCATCCCGTAAATCGCCGTCGCCGAGGCATCTTTTAGAATGTCCATGCTGGTGATATCTGCAGAGTTAATGTTCCTGATGTCGTCGGTGATTACGCCGTCCACCACATATAAAGGGGCCGCTCCTCCCAACATGGTGCCTACTCCCCTGATGCGTACCGTTGGTGAGCTGTTGGGATCGCCTGAACTGATGATCTGTACCCCGGCGACCTTCCCCTGGATTGCCTGGGTGGCTGTAAGCACAGGCTGCTTTGCAATCTCTGCCCCGCTCACACTTGCCACGGAGCCGGTAACATCGCGCCTGCGTTGGGTGCCGTAGCCAACTACAACAACCTGCTCCAGCTGGCCGGAGCTGCCGGCAAGTGAAACAGTGATTGTTTGTTTGCCCGCAACCGGAACTTCCTGAGTCGTGTAACCAATTGAAGAAAATACCAGCACCGACGACTCGCTTGCCGAAATAGCAAAATTGCCGGTTGCATCGGTGCTGGTTCCGCGCGCCGTTCCTTTTACCTGTACACTTACCCCTCTGAGTGCATTTCCACTGTCGCTGGTTACTTTACCGGTTACCAGGAAACTTGTGTTTTGTGCATTTACGGGAGAATAAACCAGCAAGAAGGTAATGATGAACAATAAGAAGTTAAGACGCCAATTACCGGCATCGGTTTTAAGGGTTGAACTTGATTTCATATGGAGGTATTAGTGGAATTTACGCCGGGCATTGCCCGAAAAAGGAGAACCAGGGTATCCTGCAGGGTGTTCTGTTAAACGATGGCGGAGAGAGATCATGAAAGATCGAAAATTGGATTAAGCACATCGTTGAAGGTTTTCGTTGGGGAATCCTTGTGAATCAATCACTAAAAACCATACCCTCCTGGTTTGCATTCAATGGCTCAGCATAAGGCAGTACAGCAGTTCTTAATTCGATCGACGATCAGTTTGATAATATTGACAAACAGCAAAGTTCCCGGCTACAAACATACTAACAACTGTTAGTTTTTTATTGAAAACTTACCTACATTTGAAAAATTAAAATTGCGCGGTATGGTAGCCAGGGAGCAGGAAGAAATTTTCAACGACAAGATCGACCACGAGATCAAAATCGAGCCGAAAGATTGGATGCCTGAACAATACCGAAAGATGCTCATCCGGCAGATCAGCCAGCATGCACACAGCGAGATCGTCGGCATGTTGCCTGAAGGAAATTGGATTACGCGTGCACCTTCACTCAAACGAAAAGCTACTTTAATTGCAAAGGTCCAGGACGAAGCAGGTCATGGACTTTACCTGTACAGTGCTGCTGAAACCCTTGGCATCAGCAGGCAGGAAATGCTGGATCAACTGCATTCCGGAAAAGCCAAGTATTCTTCTATTTTTAATTACCCTACACTCACCTGGGCCGACATAGGCGCAATAGGCTGGCTGGTTGATGGCGCTGCGATCATGAACCAGGTGCCCTTATGCAGAAGTAGCTTCGGACCTTATGCCCGCGCAATGGTGCGCATTTGTAAAGAGGAGAGTTTTCACCAGCGACAAGGTTTTGAGATCCTGTTGACGTTAAGCCGTGGAACCGATGCACAACGCGCCATGGCGCAGGACGCACTGAACCGCTGGTGGTGGCCAAGTATAATGATGTTCGGCCCCAGGGATGATGAGAGCCCGAACACACTCCAGAGCATGCGTTGGAAAATCAAGCGCTTTTCGAATGATGAGCTGCGCCAGAAATTTATTGACGTTTGCGCCGAACAGGTAAAGTTTCTAAACCTGACACTGCCAGACGAACACCTGAAGTGGAACGAGCAAACACGTCATTATGATTTCGGGCCCATCAACTGGACCGAATTCTGGCAGGTGGTAAACGGCAATGGCCCATGCAATAAACAACGGCTTGATGCACGCCGTAAAGCGCATGACGACGGACAATGGGTAAGAGAGGCAGCGGCAGCTTATGCCGGCAAAAAACGACAACATCAATCACAGGCTGCGGCCTGATAACTTATATGGTGAAGGGGAGCAAAGGCCTTTAACAATTGCTTGCTGTTTGAATACCTGCTCCCTTTTCACCATCGTATTAATGTTTTATTATGACCCAGGACTGGCCTTTATGGGAGGTCTTTATTCGCGGCCGGCAGGGGCTCGACCACAAACATGTGGGCAGCCTGCACGCTGCCGATGCCGCTATGGCGATCGAAAATGCACGTGATGTATACACCCGCCGAATGGAAGGTGTAAGCATCTGGGTGGTCGAAAGCCGGAACATTCACGCAAGCAATCCCGAGGAATCCTCCAGCTTATACGATCCCGCCAACGACAAGCCCTACCGCCACCCTACGTTTTACGACTTGCCTGAGGCATTGCGGCATATGTGATTTGTTCAAGAGTTGATAGGTTGATCAGTTGAAAAGTTGACTGGTCTGATGAGATGGCGAGTCGTTGTTGATTAATTCAGGCAAAGAGTCGTGCTGTAATCAAAAGCACAGCTTTAAATACTGTTTTGTTTTTGGGGGCCTGGCAGTAGTTTACCAGGAGACATCGTTGCGTCGCACTCTTGTACTTTGATGTCAACTGGCAGCTATAGGTCTCTCCACAAAACTACCTCTCTTATCAAGAGAAGACCTCTTACCCGAATTACCAGCAGTTAAAAACAGAACAACTTTGAAAACAAATGAGTGAGAATTCTCATCAAAGTTTTACTCAGCTCGACGTCTGGAAGAAAGTGAGAACTTTCAAGAACGAAGTATTCGAGTTGGTCAAGGTATTTCCTACCGAAGAGAAGTATCGGCTGAGTGATCAACTAATCCGTGCCTCAAGGTCGATAAACGCCAATATTGCGGAAGGGCACGGCAGGTACACCTTCAAAGATCAACTGCATTTTTGTATCCAGGCACGAGGCTCACTAAGTGAGTGTTACAACCACCTGATTGACGCGTACGACGCTAAATACATACTTGAAGAGAAACTTCAATATTTCAAAACCTTCATCGATGAAAGCGAACGATTATTAAATGGCTATATTGGCTGGTTAAGAAAGAATATAGTCTGAGAAAAAATTGACTTATCAACCTATCAACTTATCAACCTATCAACTCCGCTACTGAAATACTAATAACCTACACCCTTCACCTCGCCGACAACGCCCTCATCCTCGGGCATAGAAACAGCGAGTGGACGGGCTTTGGGCCCATACTGGAACAGGACATTGCACTTAGCAATATTGCCCTTGACCTGATCGGGCATGCACGTAACTTTTACCAATATGCGGCAACCATTATAGACCCGGTAAAAACAGCATACCCAACGTTCAGGAACATCGCCACAACAATCACCGAAGATCACCTCGCCTATTTACGCAACGCCGGGGAATACCGGAATGTACAGTTGGTGGAACAACCTAATGGCGACTGGGCACATACCCTATTACGGCAATTTTTCTTTAGCACTTACCAATACTATTTATACCACGACCTGTTGAAAAGTTCAGACAGTCAGCTGGCAGCCATCGCAGAAAAATCTTTAAAAGAAACAACGTATCACCTGCGATGGAGCAGTGAATGGGTAATCAGGCTGGGCGATGGAACAACGGAAAGCCATGAAAGAATGCTTATGGCCATCAGTGACCTGGAGCCGTTCACACCCGAACTATTTGAAGCAAGCTTTTATGAACAAAGTGCTTCCGCTGCAGGCTTTGGTGTTAACCCGGCCGCTCTCGAAGAACGATGGTTGAAAAAAGTAGAAGCAGTACTTAGGGAAGCTACGCTTCAGCTAACCAGGGGGAACTTTTTCATGACGAAGGGAAAAGAGGGAATCCATTCGGAGCACCTGAGTTATCTTTTGTCGGAGATGCAATATCTTCAAAGAACCTATCCTGGTGCCACCTGGTAATTAAACCCGTAACGCAGTTAAGCCGATCAACCGATGAGCAGCGCCGCAGCAATAACCGAGGAGATATACGCCGTACTCGGGACCGTTAAGGACCCTGAGCTGCCGGTACTTTCAATACTCGATCTTGGCATCGTTCGTAGCGTTAGTTTTCCCGACACAGGCGATAACCGGAAAGTTTCGGTTGTAATCACGCCAACTTATAGCGGCTGCCCTGCAATGGATCTTATTACAGTTCAAATCAGGGTAGCACTACTACAACATGGCTTCAAAGATGTGCAGGTAACCACAAGCCTCTCCCCTGCATGGACGACAGCATGGATGACAGAGGCAGGAAAAGAAAAGCTGAAGGCATATGGAATAGCCCCACCGAATGCTGTGCACAGTGTTTGCACACCTGAGGCATTCCAGGCAGACGAAGCTGTACAATGTCCGCGGTGCGATTCATACCATACCCGGCTGATCAGCCGGTTTGCAAGCACTGCATGCAAATCGTTATATCAATGCAGTGATTGTAAAGAGCCCTTTGATTATTTTAAATGTCATTGAGCTTAAATTGCAGAATACTAAACTGTATTTATGCCTGCACTAATTTTCGAAATCCGGGAACAGGTCGCCTTTATCACATTAAACCGTCCAGAAAAACTCAATGCGTTTAATCGTGAGATGACGGAAAGTTTGCAGGCCAGGCTTGACGATTGCGCCGACCCAAATATTCGCGCGGTTATGATCACCGGTGCAGGAAAAGCGTATTCGGCAGGACAAGACCTCGTAGAACTAACTGATCCCAAATTCCCCGGCATGAACCACATTTTGTCGGAGCAGTACAATCCGCTTGTATCCAAAATTAAGCGGCTCGCAAAACCTGTTGTGGCAGCCGTGAATGGAGTAGCTGCCGGCGCAGGAGCCAACCTCGCCTTAAGTTGCGATATTGTGATCGCGGCAACAAGTGCGTCTTTTGTTCAATCGTTTAGTCAGATTGGCTTAATTCCCGATACAGGCGGAACGTTTTTGCTTCCCCGCCTGATTGGCTGGCAAAAGGCAACTGCATTAATGATGCTCGGCGACAAGGTACCGGCAGAAGAGGCCGAACGGATCGGAATGATATACAAAGTTTTTGACGATGCCTCTTTTTCGGAAAACGCTATTGCGCTTGCAAACAGGCTTGCACAGATGCCAACCAAAAGTTTAGGCTATATTAAGCAGGCTCTAAGATGGTCGATCAATCATACCATGGATGAACAATTGCAAAACGAAGACAAGCTGCAACAAAGAGCCGCTGCTACAAACGACTTTAAAGAAGGTGTTGCCGCTTTTCTTGAAAAACGATTACCTGTCTTTAAAGGTGAGTAGTCGTTGGTAAGTTTAAAGACAGCCGGAAGGAGGTGGTATATAGTCGACAATTTGTGAGCTAACGCAGTTGTAAGTGGTAAAACTTAAATGGGTGCATTTGGTGGTACCACCGGGAAAATATTTTAGCACCATCTTAATCTTGTACGTTCTTTCTCTCGCTTAGACAATCCACGCCGGTACCGCGAAATATCACCCGCCCTCTACATAATCCAACCTCGTAGTCGCTCGTGATTATCTCTTTCCTGTGTGCTTAACTTCAACAAACAACAACCATGTTCTACAGGTTCAAAGATTTTACACCCGTTGTGCACCCGGGTTCTTTTGTGCATCCTCAGGCGGCAGTTACGGGTAACGTAATCATCGGCAAAAACGTTTACATAGGACCGGGAGCTGCACTCAGGGGCGACTGGGGTGGCATTGTGATCGAAGACGGCTGCAATGTGCAGGAAAACTGCACCATTCACATGTTCCCCGGCGTTTCGGTTGTTTTAAAAGAAGGTGCTCACATCGGTCATGGCGCTATTATTCACGGGGCAACAATTGGCCGCAACTGCCTCGTAGGTATGAATGCGGTTATCATGGACAATGTGGTGCTCGGCGACGAATGTATCGTTGGCGCATTGAGCTTTGTGAAAGCAGGTGACGAAATACCCGCACGCAGCTTACTGGTGGGCAATCCCGCAAAAGTTGTTAAAGAAGTTAGTGACGATATGATTGCCTGGAAATCGGGTGGCACGAGGTTGTATCAACAATTACCTGGGGACATGTTTGAAGCATGGACCGCATGTGATCCCCTCACCGAAGTAGAGCCTGGCCGGCCATCACAGCCGGCAAATTACTTCACCTGGAAACAGAACAAACCTTAGCTGCTAATTACAAGCAACAGAGACGACTACTCCGCGGATCCCGGGTTCTAATTATTTGGGAATGGCATCGTGAGGGTTGCTGCTCAAAGTACAACTGTACAAGTGAGTGACCCGCCAACAAGTTGGGGGCCGGCAACGATGTCGGGCGATAATCCTCTGCCGGTAACATAAAGCTTATCTTTGCTGCTTTAGCTACAAATGGAAAAGACAAATTTTATCGACTACATACGCATCTTCGCACGGAGTGGTCATGGTGGGGCGGGATGCAGGCACTTTCTTCGGAATAAACTTACGGCAATGGGTGGTCCTGACGGCGGCGACGGCGGACGCGGAGGACACATCATCCTTAAAGGCAACGGCCAGCTTTGGACGCTACTGCATTTGCGGTACTACAAAAATGTGCTTGCAGAACATGGCGAAAACGGCAGTAAAAGCAATATGACCGGCCGTGAAGGTAAAGACGTGATCATTGAAGTGCCATTGGGAACCATTGCAAAGGATGAACTCACCGGTAAAGTTGAGGCGGAAATTCTTGAAGACGGACAGGAAGTCATTTGGATGAAGGGCGGTCGTGGCGGGCTTGGAAATTCAAACTTTGCCACTCCAACGAACCAGGCTCCTGAACACGCCCAACCCGGAGAGGAAGGGGTTGAAGGTTGGAAGGTACTCGAACTGAAGGTACTCGCCGACGTTGGCCTTGTTGGCTTTCCCAATGCAGGTAAATCAACACTCTTATCCACGATAACAGCTGCGAAACCAAAAATCGCAGACTACGCTTTTACCACGCTGGTACCTCACCTGGGAATGGTCGAATACCGCGACGGAAAAAGTTTTTGTATTGCAGACCTGCCGGGAATAATTGAAGGTGCAGCTGAAGGAAAAGGACTTGGACATCGTTTTTTGCGACACATTGAAAGAAACGCCTGCCTGTTGTTTTTATTACCTGCTGACAGTAAGGACCATAAAGAAGAGTTTGCTATTTTATTAAAGGAACTGGAAGAGTATAATCCTGAAATGTTGCAGAAAGATTTCATTATCGCCGTTAGTAAAAGCGACATGCTCGATGATGAATTAAAAGCAGACATCAGGAAAGAATTACCCGACAATATACCGCACCTTTTTATTTCGTCTGTAACCCAACAAGGCCTTACAGAACTGAAAGACCTGCTTTGGAAAACACTGAATAAACCGGTTTGACCATCATATTTGGATGTAAAACTTTGATGGAAGGCGAGCTGGATTGGCCTGATATTTATTGCTTAACACTTAAGAACTTTCGTTTACAATTTGTTCATTTCGAATGTGTAATTTGGACACGAAATTGGTTTACCTTTATCTCACAGGCGGGTTGTTGGTACACAGCTTACCAACAACATTTTCGCTGATCCCTGCTTCCATAGCTTGCTTGCTCCTTTCTCCCGATTGCTTTTTGATTGTTTGCATCTGTTATTGCTTGTAAAGCGTTGCTTCCAATTATCTTTTTTCTCACTAAAAAATCAACGTTATGAAAAAGCAATTATTCATGCACCCAGGAAAAGTATGTTTATTACTGGCAGCGTCTTTTACCTTTTTAACAGGCAGTGCTAATGCTGCTTATTCCACAGATCCGGCAACTGACTCATCAACTTCCTCTGCCAACATCAGGTATGTTGGGTCTACAGAAAACCTGCTGACCTTTTCAGTGGAGTTCCTCAACCCGGAAGGTAAAAACTTTGTGTTGGAAGTAAAAAACGCGCAACAGGAGTTGTTGTACCGGCACAGTTACGACACTAAAAATTTCACAAAGAAGATCTACCTGCAGAAAGCCCCCGAGCAAGGTGTGGTGAGTTTCGGTATCCGTATGAACAAGGAAATTTTCAAGGAAACCTTTTCGATAAAGCCCGAAATGAAGGTTGTAGAAAACCTGATCGTTAAACGCCTGTAACCCTCAATCAGAGTTCCCTTACAGCCTGCTTTTTTTCCGGAATATTTAGTTCAGGGCTCAGGTCCGGCTTAATGGTCCTGGGATCGGCCGCACCGCTGTTCGAGGCGTCAAAGAAAGTCCAGTTTTTTCCATTATCAAGTGATTCGCCTACAAGGTAAGTGGTAGAAGTTACCTCTGCACCTTGTAGGTGCATCATCATTTGTTGCTCAACAATACATTGAACATCGTTTGCGGTCTGCTTGACCTGTACAATTCTTGAGACCTCAAGTTTCTTTATTGCTGAATCGGGTACATCTTTCATTTGCGCTACCATCAGTTTTCCCATCTGTTCTTTTCCACCCAGGCGGGCGATCATGTTTGGGTGTAAATACGTGACGAAGCTTTCCCAATCTTTATTACGAAATGCGAGCAGCATCTTGTCTGCAGAGCGGTATATGTGTTCCTCGGTTTTATTCTTCGGATTACGTGCATCCCCGCAGCCTGCAAACGCGAGGAGAAGAACAATCACTACAATCTTATACATCAATATTACTTTTGATTATCTCTTAGATACAAACAGGCTTACACCCTATTATCAATTTATTTCAGCTTTCGCTATTTGCCTGGATCTTGACCGCTGTACCGGTTGCAATCACCATCAACATACTTCCACTCGCGCCGACTGTTTCAAAATCCAGGTCAATTCCTATAATTGCATTTGCGCCAATTTTACGTGCTTTTTCGGTCAGTTCGTTCAATGCATTTGTACGTGCCTCGTCAATTACCTTTTCGTAAGTCATACTCCGGCCACCCACAATATCCGCCAGCCCGGCAAACAGGTCTTTAAATATGTTTGCCCCGATAATTGCCTCGGAGCTAATTACGCCCAGGTAATCCTTAACAGGATATCCTTCAATTGTATTTGTTGTTGTTGTGATCATATCGAATTATGTATAAATAAAATTAAGTGATTCAACTTTCCCCATCCTTCCATTTCCAAAGGTACAAACAAGCATATGTCCGGTACGGCGACCACTTCGCCGAAATAGCAAGCATATCCTGTTTGAATTTCTTCTTATCCTGATTGTCGAGCTTGTAAACTTTCATCATGCCTTGCTGAATTCCGAGGTCGTCAACGGCAAATACGTCTTCCCTTCCCAGTGTAAACATAAGTAACATTTCTACAGTCCATTTACCCACACCTTTGATCGTCGTTAGCAGCTCAATAATCTCGTCGTTACTCATCGTGAGTAACTTTTCATCACTAATGTTGTTTTCGATGCAAAACTGAGCAACATTTTTCACGTAACTCACCTTTGCATTTGACAACCCAATTGCCCTTAAAGTCTCATTTGAAGTTTCGAGAACCTGTTTGGGCGTCGGATCCCGGCCATCATATATCCCGAGAAATCTTTTGAAAATAACCTGCGCCACCTTTGTACTAAGTTGCTGCCCCATGATGCTGGTGATCAGCCGCAGCGGGATATTGGTGTGTAAACGTAAAGGCGACAATGGTGCAGTAAGTATCTTAGACAGTTTCCTGTCTTTTTTCAAATGCATCATGTAGTCCATACTTCTAAGTTAATTGATTAATATGCATGTCCGATAAGTCTGATAAACCAGGTACAACAGGAATTGAGTGGCCTGCAATTTTATCAACTGTTCGGATATGAACCGCTGATTCGATCAACTCTAAAGATAACAGGTGCTCAAGCGCTCAACGATACAGCTTTTACGATTTCCATTCTCTTATTTTCTCATGCCGGTTTACTGGTTTGCGCTCAGCTTGGTGCCAGTGATCCATTGGGGCAGGGCCGCATTGATATTTGTGTTGTTACATCTTTTACTATATCCCTCAAGTAACGGTTATAATAGCTACATGGATCGTGATGAAGACAGTGTGGGAGGCATCCGGGAACCCATGCAGCCAACCCGCCAGCTATTCCTTATCACTATCGGCATGGATATACTTGCTGTGATTCTCTCTTTTCTGGTCTCGACAACTTTTGCCGCTGTTTTCTTGTTTTATATCCTGTGTTCCCGGCTATATAGTTACAGGGGAGTGCGGCTAAAGCAATATCCGGTGTTGGGTTACCTTACTGTAATCCTGAACCAGGGAGCCCTAACTTTTTTTATGGTTTACCATGGGGCCGAAATTTACAAAACGGTACACATGCCGCTAACGTTATTATTGTCTGCAGCATTTCTGATTGGGGGATTCTATCCTATCACGCAGGTTTATCAACACGAGCAGGACAGGAAAGATGGGGTGACCACGATCAGCATGCTGCTTGGAAAGCGTGGCACATTTATATTCTGCAGTGTTATGTATTCAATTGCATTCCTGATGCTGTTTTTTTATTACAGTAATCATCAACAAATAATCCGCTTTTTCATTTTACAAATGTTCTTCATTCCTGTACTTATATTTTTTGTCACCTGGGCAATCCGCGTGTGGAAAGATCAACGTTTTGCTGACTATCAGAACACCATGAAGATGAACTGGATTGCAAGCACGTGTACAAGCGCAGGTTTTATAACATTACTTATTCTTAATCAACTTGGCTAGTATAATATCCATAGGAACCGCAGTACCCGAGCATCAACATCCACAAAAGGATATCCTGCAATTCATGCAGCAAGCTTTTGGTCTTGATGAAACAGACAAAAGAAAACTATCGTTTCTTTATTCACATAGTGGTATCAATCAGCGTTACTCAGTTCTCGAAGAATACAACGGCAAAGAGGTTAACGCCCCAATGATGTCGTCGCATCAAAAAGTGGCTCCATCCCTCGATGCAAGAATGGACCTGTTTAGTAAGCACGCGCTGTCATTGTCGCTCGATGCTATCAACGATTGCATCAGCGGGTACCTTCAGCCCTTGGATATCACGCACCTGATCACCGTAAGTTGTACGGGCATGAGCGCTCCGGGGTTAGATATCGAAATCGTAAATGCACTGGACCTTCGACCAGATTGCTTCCGGACTTCAGTAAACTTTATGGGTTGTTACGCTGCCATTCATGCGCTTAAGCTTGCCCAAATGATCTGTGCTTCAACCCCGGCCGCTAATGTTGTTGTGGTTGCAACGGAATTGTGTACGATCCACTTTCAAAACGAATACAATGCTGACAATGCCGCGAGCAGTCTTTTGTTCAGCGACGGAAGTGCTGCAGTGCTGGTGTCAAACACCATACAACAGGAACACACCCTATCACTCAAAAGCTTCTACTCGTATATTGCAAGAAAGGGTTATGATGATATGAGCTGGAGAATTAGTGAGAAAGGTTTCCTGATGACCCTTAGCTCTTATATTCCGTCCCTGATCAAAGACGACATCGGAAGTTTAATCGGGAAGGCATTAGCAAACGCACAGCTTAACAAGGAAGACATAAGCCACTGGTGCTTTCACCCCGGCGGCCGAAAAATTCTCGACGTGATCCAACAACAAACAGGGCTTTCTGATTGTGCAATGTCGTATTCAGCTGATATCCTCTCTAATTATGGCAACATGTCGTCGCCTACCGTATTATTTGTTTTGAAAAAGATCATGGAAAACACGAAAGGAAAACCTGCCAACGTTTTTGGTGTGGCTTTTGGCCCAGGTCTTACCATGGAAACCTTCATTGCTTCTTCAGCATGAATTTGGCACAAAGATCATATCACAAAGAATTGCTCGACAGCGATGACATTCCATTTGCCGATATCAGGCAAAACATGCAGGAACTCAATACCGTAAACACCCTATTAGGTGGGCATGCGATATCGATCCGTGGTCTGAAAAAGCTAATCGGCAACGCCAAAACGGTAACGATCTGCGAAATAGGTTGTGGAGGCGCCGACAATATGATCGCGTTAGAAAGATGGTGTTCCAAAAAGAAGATCAGCGCAGCGTTTATCGGTATCGATATAAAACCGGAATGCATCGAATTCGCGAAGAGTCAAATGCCCGGCGACGTCACGTGGATCACCAGTGACTACAGAATGGTTTCTTTCCAGGAACAGCCAGACATCATTTTCAGCAGCCTGTTTTGCCACCATTTTTCAGACAGCGAGCTCGTTGAGCAACTAAGCTG
Organism: Segetibacter sp.; assembly: GCA_030146445.1. Taxonomy (GTDB): domain Bacteria; phylum Bacteroidota; class Bacteroidia; order Chitinophagales; family Chitinophagaceae; genus Segetibacter. The sequence continues at coordinate 16,539 of JASLBT010000243.1, forward strand.
GATGAACCGCAATTCACGAAAAGGCTTTTTCATCAATGACCTGCACCGGCACCCTTTAGCCTACTGGTCGATAAAACTGCTTACAAAGTTATTTTCTTCATCGTACCTTGTAAGAAACGATGCTCCACTAAGTGTTGCGAGGGGGTTCAGGAGAGCAGAATGGCAATCGATTCTCCGGCAGGCAGCTATAAAAAAATACTCCCTGACTTGGCAATGGGCGTTCCGACATCTCCTGATTTGTTACCATGAGCAGTAAAAAACCATATGATGTTGCCGTTGTTGGAGGAGGCCTGGCCGGTCTTGCACTGGCAATACAGTGTGGCAAACACGGATATCGCGTAGCGCTCTTCGAAAAAGAGGAATATCCTTTTCATAAAGTCTGTGGCGAATACATCAGCCTCGAAAGCCGCGGCTTCATCGAGTCCCTTGGGGTTGACCTGGACAAGTTTGGTGTTCCGCTGATTACTACACTGCAAGCATCAGACGTAGACGGCAACATTGCTGAATTTTCTTTGAAGCAGGGAGGCTTTGGCATAAGCCGTTATGTACTTGACAATTGCCTTTATCAAATTGCAAAGAACAACGTAGATGTATTTACAAGTTGCAAAGTTACCGAAGCACGCCACCAGGGCGGGCAGTTCACTATTTCCAGTTCGGCGGGACAATTCGAGTCGCTTGTGGTTGCCGGATGTTATGGCAAAAAAAGTAACCTTGACGTAAAGTTCAGGAGGCCTTTCATCTTGCAAAAAGCATCATCGTTAAACAACTACATCGGGGTTAAGTACCACATCAGGTACCCTCAGCCACAGCACGTTATTTCTTTGCACAATTTTAAAAACGGCTATTGTGGCATTTCAAAAATTGAAAACGGGATGTGTTGCCTCTGTTACCTAACAACGGCAGAAAACCTGAGGTCGGCAGGGAATACCATAAAAGTTATGGAGCAGGAGGTGCTGGGAAAAAACCCGCACCTCGCAAAAATCTTTAGCACGGCTGAATTTATCTATAAAGAGCCACTGACGATCTCCGGCGTAAGTTTTTCTTCCAAGTCCCTGGTAGAAGATCATATCTTAATGGTTGGCGACGCTGCAGGCATGATCACCCCGCTTTGCGGGAATGGCATGAGCATGGCGCTGCATTCAGCAAAAGTCGCTTTTGAACTTATCGATCAATTTCTAAAAGGTGGTATCAGCCGCCACGAACTGGAGCTATCGTATTCGAAAAAATGGAAACAATTATTCGCGCCAAGGCTTAGCACCGGTAGGTTGGTACAACAGCTTTTTGGTGGCAACCTGACGACTAAAATCTTCCTTCGCTCAATGAAAGCTGCTCCGTCAATTGCACAAGCCCTGATTGGACTCACGCATGGTAAACCATTTTAACCTCGCCCGGAAGTGCAAAGCCGCAAGTCGTACCTTTACTGCAGGAGTCATGGAACCCAGGAATGAAATAATACCCGGTCTGAAATAAATCGTCTAATTTATCAGCTAATTAAACGTTATACATCCATTAATCTGCAAACCTTAAAACGACCTTATGGGTTTAAATAATCGACACCTCTCGACGAAGCCGTTTAGAATTCTCATTGCCGATGACGATGCAGAAGACGTTGAATTTGCCAAAATTTCGTTTGCGGAGAACAATTTACCGGTAGAAATCAACGATGTTGAAGATGGCCAGTTATTGATGGATCACCTCCGTGAGAAGGCAAATGCGCAGAACTTTCAGGCACTGCCGCAGTTGATCATCATGGACATCAACATGCCCCGGAAAGATGGATTTGAGGCACTTAAAGAAATAAAGGAAGATTACAATCTCTGCCGGATACCAGTGGTGGTGCTTTCCACGTCAAGTTCTTCTAAAGACATTGAGAAGGCATACGAGTTGGGGGCGAACTGCTATGTTACAAAACCAAAAACGGCAAACGACTGGGCCCGAACAATAGGCGACCTGGGAAGGTTTTGGATCCAGTGTGCTACATGGTCGATATAAAGACGCTTTCCGGCTGTGAGCCGGAAAGCGGTATAGTTTAACGATCGTTCATCGTCGGAGTTCTTTTCTCGGCATCGTCCTGGTCATCTTCAATATCCGGAACCGGCGGAGTACTTGTAACATCAAGGTCGTTGATCTTTGGGGTCCCATATTTATCAGACTCGCCGAACCGGGTATTCGCCGCAAGGTCGTCTACATATTCCTCCTGATTTACACTCTTGTGCTGCTCCTGCTCATTTACAATGTCTTTCGGGCCCTGGCCAAACGACTCGCCAGTGTTCGTTTCCGGATCCTGTGGTGAAGATGTTGGCGAAGCACCCTTCGTTTGTTCATCTAAATATTGCTGATTATCCATAAAATTAAGATTTGCGTACCCTTAAGTACCATTAAAACTATACCAGAAAGCGGCGAAATGGTGGGAAGATGTAGCGCCAGTTACCCTTGCATGGCAGCCTGGCAACTTAGCAGTAACATAACTTATCGAAGAAAGTTATCTATTTGAGTGATTGAAATCGGCTTTTCAACAACATGAAAATGAGAACTGGATATCTCGGGTTTATTGTTCGACTTATTTGCACTGATTAGGAATAACTGAACGTCGGGAATTACAGCAAGGATATTTTTGGCAGCAGGCCAGCCAAGGCCGTCCGGCAGGTTATTGTCTAATATTACGATATCCGGGTTATCATTTTCTAAAATACCCATGCCCTCTTTAAGCGTATGAGATATCTGAACCTCGCAGTTCTTTTTTGATAAATAGAATTGCATAAGTAAACAGAAGTCAACCTCGTCATCTATTATTAGCACCTTCTTCTTTCCCATGAATATAAATGAATAAAAATACTGCCAGTTCAAAACAGCTTTAATCTATAAAAAATTATTTTGAAGTGTAGAAACAATTTCTCAAATAAATGTGATATATATAACGATGTTAGCTAAACGGCAATTTGGGATCCTAATCTGTTCTAACGTGTATTAAACTCATGATCCCGAAGGGGTTAAGTTAATCGTTTTGAACTTACAATAGACAATCAATTCCTTAATGAAATGCCGTTTGCAGCGGGTGAGCCATTTCCGAATTCAGAAACATTTGATCAAAGGGCAATGAACTTCTAACTTATAGGGCATAAATTTGTCAAACATTATATCCACTTTAAACATCAAAACTAATAACTATGGCATTTACTTTACCGGCTTTGCCATATGCGCCAGAAGCTCTGGAACCGCATATAGACACCGCTACCATGCAGATCCATCATGGCAAACACCACCAGGCGTATGTTGATAACCTTAATAAAGCAATTGCAGGTACAGAACATGAGAATAAAAGCCTTGAACAGTTGGTAGCTTCAGCTGGTGCAATCAGTCCTGCCGTCCGCAATAATGGTGGTGGTCACTGGAATCACAGTTTCTTTTGGGAAAGCCTCACTCCATCAGCAGCCGGGCAACCTACCGGTCCGCTTTCAGATGCAATAAACAGCACATTTGGCTCTTTGGATGCTCTTAAAGAAAAAATGAACCAGGCCGGTGCTACCCGCTTTGGTAGTGGATGGGCGTGGCTCACGAGCAGCAATGGTAAACTTGAGGTATCCTCAACACCAAACCAGGATAATCCATTGATGGACGTGGCTGAAGTAAAAGGAACCCCTCTTTTGGGCATTGACGTTTGGGAACACGCTTATTACCTGAAATACCAAAACAAGCGTCCTGACTACTTAGCGGCTTTCTGGAATGTGGTAAACTGGAACAAAGTGGCAGAAAGATTTGCTGCAGCAAAGTAATCAGACCTTCCTTGTTGGCATTATAAAGCCCCGGGTTCCGGGGCTTTTATATATCTTAAAAATCAGCTAAGCTATTTTACCCTTTTGAAACCCACGGTGGATTGTGCCGCCATGAACCAGGTGACGATAAAGGGCAGCGTTTTAATATTGTTTCGAAAAGGAGGGGTATTACCGAGTGCTTATCAACACATCGTGATGTTTAGCTTCCATAATATCGGATCCCACCACATTGTGGATTGCATCTTAACTCATTAAGGATTGAACATTGAAACTGATCACCGTATTGTGAGGAAGAGGTCGAAGAACAGTCGAATTAAGGCACCGGATCATGACCATGTCCCCCCCACGGATTACAGCGTACAATCCTTTTCACCGAAAGCCAGCTGCCCTTGAGCAAACCATGTTTTCTCAAAGCGATTAATGCGTATTGCGAGCACGTAGGCGTGAACCTGCATTTGGGACCGAGCAATGGAGAGATCAGGGTTTGATAGACGCGTATCAGGAATACAAAAGGAGAGATTAGTATCTGTTTCAGGGTTTTCACGGCAGCGGATTTTGTGGAGTAAAGTGGTCCCTCAGACGGGCAAGAAGGCTATTCATTTTTGCAAATACGATGGCATATTCGGGCATCTCTGATCCAATGTAAATAAAAAATAACACCAGGCGAATATTGCTCTTGCAAAGTTGATCATACAAGGGCTGCTTTTGCAATCGATAGCTCTCGCGCATCAGGCGTTTAATCCTGTTTCGATCAACCGACTTTTTGAAGCGTTTTGAGCCCACGCTCACTCCGGCCTGCAGTAGCGGCTGCCCAGGATCTTCCACTACCTTGAACAATACCTTCAATGGAAAACCTTTGAGTCCGGCACCCGTTTCAAAAAGATCTTCAATTAGTTTCCGACTTTTTAGACGTTCCTTTTTATGGTAGGTGTATTGTACGATAACCGCTGTTTTATATAAAAAAAGCCCCATCATCAGACAGGGCTTATATGTTCATCGACAAAAAGCTAAAATCCTATTTCAGGCGCCTCTCGTCAGATACAGTCAGTTTAACTCGGCCCTTTCTGCGGCGGCTTGCCAGTACTTTGCGGCCATTAGCGCTTTCCATACGTTTGCGAAAACCGTGTACAGATTTACGGCGGCGTGTATGTGGTTGAAATGTACGTTTCATTTTGTTGTTTTTTACTAACCCGGAAATATTGTTTCGTCATGGCCGTACATCCCATAAGTACTGCCGCGGTGAAAGGACGGCAAAAGTAGGGCAAAAAGTTTAGAATAGCGTACTAGATCGTGGTTTTTTTGGCCCGGGTATTTCTTTTCTATTTGCATGGGTGCAGCCTGCCGCAACCCGTTAATCCGTCGCACTTTCCCGCAAGGTGGCCTGCAGCTACAGCTCAAGATGGTTCGACGACACAGGACTGCCATAAAACTGGGTCGCTTGCTTATTAAAGTCAAAAGCCGAGTCGGTGGTAAAAAAGCGGGTCGTGCCTTTTTGAGTGCATTTTGACCGTATCTCGGGGTGCCGGTCAAGGTAATCGCATAAACTTTCAGCCACAATGTTTCCTTGTGGTAGTAGGGTGATGTTTGCAGGGAGCAAAATCCGGAGCTTATCGATTAGCAATGGATAATGGGTACATGCAAGCAAAATAGTATCTATTCGAGGGCCCGTTGCCAAAAGCCGGCTAAGGTGCTGCTGAATAAAATATTCCGCCCCCGGAGAATTATGTTCATTGTTTTCAATCAATGGCACCCACATTGGACATGCTTCCTGGAACACCGTAATGTCCGGAAAGAATTTTTGAATTTCAATCGGATACGACCCCGATTGAACCGTGCCGGGTGTCGCAAGTATGCCAACGTTCCGGCTTAATGAATAGTGTCCGACGATCTCGGTCGTGGGCCGGATGACGCCGAGCACCCGCCTGCCGGGGTATTCGTCTTCGAGATCGCATTGCTGAATAGTACGAAGAGCTTTTGCAGATGCCGTGTTGCAGGCAAGTATTACAAGGGAACATCCATTTGAAAACAGCCATCTAACACACTGCCTGGTGTACTGGTAAACCGTGTCGTACGACCGGGTACCGTAGGGTGCCCTGGCATTATCACCAAGGTAAACAAAATCGTACGACGGCAGACGCTGCCTTATTTCCTTTAAAACTGTTAACCCCCCATAACCGCTATCGAATACCCCTATTGGTTGATGCATCGGGCAAAAATAAAAAAACCACGCTGCTACGCGTGGTTTCTTATTTCACAAATTCGGTAAGTCGCTGCTTATTTTTTCGGTGCAGGCCTGTTTACAGGAGGCTTCGCTCCGGGTTGTTGCGCTGGTTCAGGATCGCTGCTTCTTAATTGATCGGGAAGAGTGATCTTCATCTCACGGGCAACTTTCTCAAATACGTTCTCAATTTTGGGTGACCCCATAAATTCAATGGCTTCAGGCTTCAGTACCACCAGGTAAGTATTTGCCTGGAGCACTTTCTGGTAGGCCGCTAAAACTCTCTGGTAGAGCGGGTTTGCAAGCATTTGACGTTTTTGACCAGACTTTTGCTGAGAAATTTGCTGCCAGTAAATGATTGTGGTTGCAATTTCATTCTTTTGTTGTTTGATATAATTCAAAACACTCGCGGGCTTTTTAGCAGCAGAGTCCAGTTTATAGGTACTGTCCAAACGGTTGTATTCTCTTAGTGCATAGTCATATTCAAGGCTCAAAGAATCCCTTTCATATACCTGTACCATGCTATCTACTGCCCGATATTCCGGTAAAGCTTGAGAAACCATTATATCCAAATCAAAAACACCAATTTTCTGCGCATTTGCCTCGGATGTTGCGAAAACGCTGCCCGCTAGAATCACGACAGCCATTAGAACTTTTTTCATCATTTTTAATTTTTCTTTTGTAAAGACCACAATCAAAGTAATTGGATGCCAATGATAATTACAAAGACATAGCGTACCGCTGATTGTATCGTTGTACGGTGTGTTTATTTAAGTTAAAAAATACTATTTCATACCAAGTTCCCTTAAAACTTCCTCGCTTTTGTCCAGTTTTGGGTCGGCGAATATAACGGTAATTCCCTCACTTTTATCAAGCACGAAGTCATAACCACGGTTGACTGCCATCTTCTGAACTGCGTTATACACCTTATCCTGAACAGGCTTAACCAGTTTTTGCCTTTCTTTGAACAGGTCGCCTTCATAACCGAAACGCTTTTTTTGCAGATCACGAACTTCCTTTTCGCGATTGAACAATTGGTCCTCCCGCTTTTTCTTCAGTTCGTCGGTTAGCATAAACTGTTCGGCATCATAGTTCTTATACATCTGGTCCAGCTCCACCTGCTTAGTGTCGATTTCCTTTTGCCATTGCTCGGCAGTTTGCGAAAGTTGCCGGTCAGCATCCTTATAGGCGGGGATTTTATCAAGAATATATTTGGTATCGATGATCGCGTACCGTTGAGCAGAAGCGGTAACTACACCTGCCAGCAGCATTGAAAAAACAATAAGTAATCTTTTCATACGTGAATTATTATGTATTTCAGGTTTGATTATTCGGGTTCAAATCCAAGCATGAAGGTGAAACGGGCTGCATCTTTAAGCTTGTTATTTGGCGAGTACCTGTCTAAACCTATACCATAATCAAATCCCAACAAGCCAAACATAGGAAGGTAAAAACGCATACCCAAACCAACTGACCTGCGCAACCTGAAAGGATTATACTC
>JASLBT010000397.1 GCA_030146445.1 Segetibacter sp.
TTAACGTCTTTCGCTGCCCTAGAGCTTGGTTTTATATTAGTGCTTAACATTGTTTGCGTATGATAAAGGTTAAAAGGCTATTCGACTGCATAGAACACCAGGTTCAGAACTTTCCTAAGGAAGATATGCTGGCGGCAAAAATTAATGGCTCGTGGACCCGGTACAGTACCCACGAGGTAAGAGATACGGTAAATGCATTAAGTGCCGGACTGGTGGCTTTGGGTGTAAGCGGTAATGATATGACCACTGAGAATGCAGATAAGATTGCGATTATCAGCAACAATTGTCCTGAATGGATATTCACCGACCTGGCGGTTCAGCAAACGGGTGCGATACTGGTTCCTATTTACCCGACCACCAATCCGCTTGAGCTCGAATTTATTTTAAAAGATGCGGCAGTAAAGTACATTTTTGTAAGCAGTTCCGACCTGTTGCATAAGGTTCAAACGGTTAGTGACCGTGTTCCTTCATTACAGAATATTTACACGTTCGATGAGATCGGGGGAGCACTGCACTGGACGAGCATACTAAAGCAACCAGGTGCGGATCCCGCCGAAGTTGAACGGCTAAAAAGGGACATCCCGACCAGCCACATTGCGACGATCATATACACATCCGGTACCACGGGAACACCCAAAGGAGTGATGCTTAGTCACGAAAACATTTATACGAACGTTTATTTTTCAAAAGAAAGCTTCCGCTTCCCAGACTCCCCAGGCTCTAAAGTGCTCAGTTTTTTACCGCTGAACCATATATTCGAAAAGATGGTCAGCTACATATACCTATTTAGCGGCATCAGCATTTATTACGCAGAAAGTCTTGAAACAATTGGCGACAATTTGAGAGAGGTTAAACCAGATGGTTTTACAACGGTTCCCCGCTTACTTGAAAAGGTTTTCGAAAAGATTATGCTCAAGGGCAATGACCTCACTGGCGTGAAGCGTAAGCTTTTCTACTGGGCCGTGTCCCTCGCAGAAAAATATGACAACCTGGAGAGTGGTGGCATCTGGTACAAAACCCAGTTGGCGTTGGCAAACAAACTGATTTTTAGCAAATGGCGCGAGGCACTCGGCGGAAGAATAGACTTTATTATAACCGGTGGGGCGGCCTGTCAGATTAAGTTGCTCCGAATATTCAACGCGGCTAAGATACCGGTGTATGAAGGTTACGGACCAACGGAAAACAGCCCTGTTATCTCCGTAAACCGAAGAAACCCTCCTACGGATACCAAGTTTGGTACAGTTGGTCCTCCAATAAACGGCATTGAAGTAAAAATTGCTGAGGATGGTGAGATCCTGGTTAAAGGTCCTACCGTAATGGCCGGCTACTACAAACGCCCCGATCTTACGAGTGAGGTATTGATTGACGGTTGGCTGCATACCGGTGATATTGGTGTTTGGGACTCGGGTCGGTTTCTGAAAATCACCGACCGTAAGAAGGAACTGTTTAAAACCAGTGGAGGCAAATATGTTGCACCTCAGCCGATCGAAAATAAATTGAAAGAAAGTCCTTTTGTTGAACAGGTTATCGTTGTTGGTGCAGAAAAGAAGTTCGTGGGTGCATTGATCGTACCATCATTTCCAATGCTCCGTGAATGGATGCGTAACAACAATATTCCATTCACTTCTCCTGAGGATGCCATACACGATCCGGCTGTCGTCACACATTACCGCGAACTGGTTGAGAGCTTCAACAAATACTTTAATCATGTTGAACAGATAAAAAAGTTTGAGTTGCTGGCGCAGGAATGGAGCATAGATACGGGTGAAATGACACCCAAGATGAGTCTTAAAAGAAAGGTAATCATGGAAAAATACCGCGGTGCACTGGAACGCATCTACCATGAGGCTCCCTTACATCAATAATGAGTTTTATAACAGGCACTGCTGTAAGTTCTTAAACGGTTTCTTAAAATCCGTGATTAATGCACCTTGGTGCAACGGGGCCGGAAAATAGCGTGTCATGCGCTAAAAACCGTTATGAAACCCTACTTTATCATCCTGGCAGTTTGCTGCGTTGGCGCTATATCTTCGTGCCGGAAAACGGCTTTACCTTCCGACTCGCCTGCTTGTATCCGCGCCAATATACAGGACAACGAGAACGATCCTGGTTGGGCCGTCGGCCAGATAACTCAATATCGCTATCAGGGCAAAATGGTTTATGCATTTGAGCCCGATAACAGGATCATTGCCGATGCGTCCACGGAAGTCAGGTCCGATGATTGTAAGCCGTTGTGTTCGGTTGGCGGATTTGGCGGACCGGAAGTAAACCTATGCAATGGCGACTCGTTTTTTGAAAAAGCAGAGCTCATCAGGGTATTGTGGACCAAGCCATAGAGGTTAACCCGATCGCGCGACGATTCAAAAACAACGTATGCATGAGGACTACACAAGGCCCCCCATGCATACATACTTAATTTCCACGTATTCTTCTATACCATACTTGCTTCCTTCCCTGCCAATTCCGCTTTCCTTCATACCGCCAAAGGGCGCTTCGGCGTGCGAAACTATTCCTTCGTTTATACCGATAATACCATATTCGAGGGCATCGGCAACACGCCAGATGCGGTCGATGTTTTTCGAAAAAAAATAGGCAGCGAGTCCGTACTGAGTATTGTTTGCAGCTTCAATTGCCTCCGTATCTGATTTAAATTTGTATATGGCCGACACAGGTGCGAATATCTCTTCGCGGCTTAGTGCCATGTCACCGGTGCAACCCTCAACAATGGTTGGTTCGAAGAAAAGCGCTCCGGCCGTGTGCACATTGCCACCCAAAGTAACCTGCGCACCAAGGTCAACGGCATCTTCTAACAAGCGCTTGACTTTGGATAAGGCTTTATGATTTATCAACGGACCAATCTGTACATTATCCCGGGTACCATCTCCGACTTTCAGATCCTTCACGGCTTTCGTGTAGGCGGCCAAAAATGGTTCATATATGCTTTCCTGTACAAATATCCGGTTGGTACACACGCATGTTTGACCTGCATTACGGTACTTACTTTTGATTGCGCCAATGACAGCCTGGTTGATATCTGCATCATCAAAAACAATCAGTGGCGCGTTTCCCCCAAGTTCAAGAGAAATCTTTTTTACTGTCGAAGCCGACTGCTGCATTAATGCTTTCCCTGTTTCGGTGGACCCTGTAAAAGAGAGCTTCATCACCTTTGGATGTGTCGTTAGTACTTTGCCGATCTCCGCCGCTGCCGTTGATGTAATAATGTTTATGACCCCTGCAGGAAACCCTGCCTGAAGAGATAATTCAGCAATCGCAAGTGCCGACAACGGAGTCAGCGACGCTGGCTTTAGTACGACGGTGCAGCCCGCTGCGATCGCAGGTGATATCTTTCTGGTGATCATCGCAATCGGAAAATTCCAGGGTGTAATTGCCGCTACAACACCAACAGGTTGTTTTAGTGTAAGAATCCGTCTGTCACTTGCCGGTGTTGGAATAACATCGCCATACAAGCGCCTTCCTTCTTCGGCAAACCATTCAATAAACGACGCCGCATACACCACTTCTCCTTTTGCTTCTGCAAGCGGTTTCCCTTGTTCGGTGGTCATTATCAAGGCAAGATCATCAGCATTCTCGTGAATTAAATTGAACCATCTGCGCATTATTGTAGCCCGCTCATAGGCTGTTTTCTTTTTCCATCCGGGAAATGCAACTGACGCCGCTTCAATTGCCTCCTCTGCTTCGGGTACACCACAATCAGCAACTCCGGCAATCAGTTCACCGGTAGCGGGGTTCAGCACATTGAAGTCCTGGTTACCTGATGCTGCTCTCCATTGGTTGTTAATGAATGCCAGGCGCTGCAACAGCGATTTATTTCTAAGTTCCATAATTGATTATTTAGTTGGCCTGGCGATTGGGAGAACCGCAATGGCCATGTATAAAGTTAGCGCCGAAGCAAATTAAACTTCTTCGAAATAGTGATATCATTTGAGGTTCTGTTGTAGCAGGTATTTTTCAAAAGGATTTATCACCGAACCTAAAGAATGCGGCTGAGCATCGCAGGGGCAGATCCTTGCCCAGGTCGGGCAATCAGGACTAAATGTTTCAGAACATATTCCCGTGTCCAAGGAACATCCGTGCTTTATCGCCCGACAGCCGGGTAAACAACAACGAAAACCACGTTATAATCTATCACCGCCTCACGACCCCGTTATTGGAAACGGTCCAGGAGGCTTTAAGCGCAGAGGTTTTAACATACAATTGAGCCTGTTGTCCAACACTTAAGTTGTTACATATGTTACTATCAGGATGTCACTATCGCATCTGCATCAGTCTGCCGGATAAATGGTTTGTTTACGATGTAAAATGCGGTACGGTTTTTCGATCTCTAATACATTATCTACCAAGAAATGCTCAGCGTGTCCCAGCCGGAGGATCCCATCTCCCAGATTTCAAAAAGAAAAATAAAGTCACTCGTTCGCGATGCGGCCAAAACTGCGGCCGCCGTGAACCTTGTATATGTCAACGATACCGAACCAGGCATCATGCGTATAAAAAAGGACGACGGATTTGAGTACGTATACAATAATGAAAAGATCACAGACGAAGAAGAATTGGCAAGAATTAAAAAGTTGGTAATTCCGCCAGCATGGGAAAATGTATGGATTTGTAAACGGCACAACGGGCACCTTCTCGTGACCGGGATAGACGTTAGGGGTAGAAAGCAATACAAGTACCATCCCCTATGGAATGCATTACGTAACCATACAAAGTTTTACCGGCTGTACGACTTTGGAACAGTTCTCCCCAAGCTGCGCTTACAGTTGGAGAAAGATTTAGCTCTGCCTGGCTTACCACAGGAGAAGGTTTTGGCCACGGTGGTAAGTTTGATGGAACGAACCAACATTCGCATTGGCAATTGTTCTTATGAAAAGATCTATGGTTCGTATGGCTTAACGACGATGAAGGACAAACATGTTAAAATAAAAGGCAACGATATTACGTTTTCATTCAAAGGGAAAAAGGGCGTGTACCACGACATTAATATCGAAAGCAAACGTCTTTCAAAGATTGTGAAGAAGTGCCAGGATATTGCCGGTAAAGAATTGTTCCAATACATCGATGACGACGGCAAACGACAGAGTATCGACTCCGGAATGGTAAACAATTACATCAAAAATATTTGCGGTGGAGATTTCACGGCAAAAGACTTTCGCACGTGGTCAGGAACGGTGCAGGCGCTGCTTGCACTTCGAGAGTTGGGTTTTTCCGAAAAACAGGCTGATCAAAAAAAGAACATTGTTGCAGCCCTTGACCTCGTATCCAAACTGCTCGGCAACACCCGTACAGTTTGTAAGAAATACTATGTTCACCCGATGGTTATCTCAATGTACGAAGCGAATAGCCTTGAGAAGTACCTGAGCAGGTTAGACGAAATAGAAAAAGACGACGATAAGTCCGATCTTACAAGCGAAGAAAAGATCCTGATGCGTATTCTCAAATCAAACTAAACGATTGCCATGGAACCCCAAAATCTGACATTTAAATACAAAGGTGCTCTAATAGAGAGTATGGTGTGGCCTGAAGAAGATTACTCTGGTTGGACATACGAGGTTGAATTAAAGGATTATATAAACTTTAGAATCTACTGCGACGATAACGGAGACTGGACCCTCTTGAGGGGTGGTAATGCTATGGCTCCTGACCTCGAACCGGAACTACTTGATAAATTAATCCAGGCCCTTACCGAACTTCAACAAAGTGCTTAATTTTCGTCTCCCCTATTCCCGCTGTCAACAATGACACCACAGAGATGTATGCAAAAGTAAATGGGCCACCATTAGATAGGTGGCCCATATATTATATTTGATTTTGTAGATATGCTACTTGGTTAGCACGTTTTCTTTTAAAGCCAGCCGTGCGAAATGTATGCTTTTAGAGAATAGCCCTTCCGGATTACTCTGCCGTGCGTGATCTGCGCTATAATCGACGAGCTTTGTCACCATGTTGTTCATTGAATCTTCAGATAAGAACTTAGCGGTCTTTTTAGATAAGAAACCAAGGCCAAATCCAATAATGGTATTAATCATAGTTCTTCTCACCTCAGGAATTTCTGAAACCCTGGCGAAAGTGTTTTTTAAAACATTTGCAGGTTTCAGTGC
>JASLBT010000412.1 GCA_030146445.1 Segetibacter sp.
GACCATGATCACGTGAAAGTATTCTCCACCGGCAAGACCGTTGATCGCAACTGCCCCGAGGTACAAGATGGAGGTAAGGTTTACAAATACGTAAAGGAATAACCAGAAGATGGCCATGATCAGTGCTACACTCTCGTTGTACCTTGTTTTTAAGAACTGCGGCATAGTATAGATGTGGTTCTTCAGGTATACGGGAATGAACCAGACCGCAACGATAATCAATGCAATTGCGGCTATCCACTCGTAAGCTGCAACGGCAACCCCAAGAAAGAAGCCTTCACCGCTCATACCGATGAATTGTTCTGCTGAAATGTTTGAAGCAATCAGGGATGCGCCAATTGCCCACCAGGTAAGTGTTCCTTCCGCAAGGAAAAACGCTTTAGCATCGTGTTCGCCGACTTTTCTTTTACGGTAAATGCTGTAGCCGTAAACAGAGACAATGATGAAGTAAATAATGAAGACGATGTAATCGGCTAATACCATGTTCTGATTCATAAGCAGAATTGTTAGGGGTAATAAGTCTTGGTTAGAAATACATGGAGCCTTTTAGGGCTGCATGGTTTTGGGTTATTTAAATGTATTGTAATAAGCTTCGCTCCAGCGTAATTCATTTTTGAGCTGGTACAAGGTGGTTTCCCTGCCAATCCGCACAAACTCAACCCCGGCAAAACCTGCAAAATCTTCCATGTGCTCAGAGGTGAGGTTTTGACTGTAACCGGTGTGGTGAGCGCCGCCAGCGTAAATCCATGCCGCACATCCTGTTTTCATGTCGGGCAGCGGCTTCCATAACACACGGGCAACCGGCAATTTCGGTAACTGATGTTCTGCGGTCACCGCCTCTACTTCGTTTACGATTAACCTGAAGCGGTTACCCATATCAACGATGGTTGCGTTTATTGCAGGACCAGCCGCCGAATTAAATACCAGCCTGACCGGGTCGGCCTTGCCGCCAATTCCCAATGCATGTATTTCGCAGCTTGGTTTACCGTCGGCGATAGTCGGACATATCTCCAGCATGTGAGAACCTAATACAAGCGGATTCGATGGATCAAAATGGTAGGTATAATCTTCCATGAAGGAATTGCCGCCGGGCAAACCGCTTCCCATTACTTTCATGGCCCGAACGAGTGCAGAAGTTTTCCAGTCACCTTCGCCGCCAAAGCCATAACCTTCGGCCATCAGGCGTTGAGAGGGGATACCCGGCAACTGTGCCATACCATGCAGGTCCTCGAATGTGTCGGTGTATCCTTTATAATTACCGTCCTGCAAAAAGTAACGCATACCGATTTCTATCCTGGCTGCTTCGCGTAATGAAGCGTGCTGGTTTCCGCCGGCTCTTAGACCATCGACAAGGTTATAGCTGTCTTCATATTCCTGGATCAGCTTCCCAATCTCGTCGTCGCCAACCTTGTTGATCACTTGTACAAGATCGCCGATACCATGTGTGTTTACCGAATAGCCAAACTTATATTCTGCTTCCACTTTATCGCCCTCTGTCACCGCAACATAGCGCATGTTATCGCCAAAGCGTACGAAGCGGGCACCTTGCCAGTCGTTCCAACCGGCAGCTGCTCTTGCCCAAACATTCACCTGTTGCAACACCTGCTCATCCTGCCAGTGCCCGACAACGACTTTACGATTCAGCCGCATTCTGGTCATCATAAATCCAAACTCCCTGTCGCCATGCGCGCTTTGGTTGAGGTTCATGAAGTCCATGTCGATATCGTTCCATGGAATGTCGCGGTTGAACTGGGTATGTAAGTGAAGGAGTGGCTTTTTCAGGATCTTCAATCCGCCGATCCACATTTTTGCAGGAGAAAAGGTGTGCATCCATGCAATGATGCCGATGCAATTTTTTGCAACGTTTGCTTCCTGGCAGATGTTGTAGATCTCTTCTGTTGATTTCACTACCGGTTTAAACACCACCGATACTGCCAGGTGTTCTGAGTCGTTGAATGCTTTGGCAATCTGCAATGAATGTTCATCCACCTGCCTGAGCGTTTCCTCACCATATAAATGCTGGCTGCCGGTTACGAACCAGACCTCCAGTGTTTTTAAGTCTATCATAGTTAGTAGTTGTTTTAGTTGTACAAGGGCCTTTACCGCTTGCTGTTCGATTGGTTATGGTAGCTGTTGCTGCAATCCATACTGTGTTTGCCGATGCCATAGAAAACTGCCGATGAACCGAGCGTGGCAACGATGCTTAATCAAAGATTAAATGATCGTCCCCAAAAAAACTATTTGCTTTCTTCCTGCCCGTAATATGAATTGGCACCATGTTTTCGTTGCCAGTGTTTGTTTTTGAGGGCGTCTTTAAGCCTTGGGGCTTGTGGGTTGATTTGCTCGGTAAGGAACGCCATTTGCGCAATGGCTTCGAGAATGGCACTGTTGTAAACGGCTTTTTCAGCAGTTTTACCCCAGCTGAATGGCGCATGATTTCCCACCAGGATCATCTCAACTTCTTGGTAGCTATATCCTTTCTGGTTCATATAATTCATGATCTGGTGCCCTGTTTGCAGTTCATAATCGCCCTCGATCATTCGATCGTCCATAGGTGGAGCGCAGGGAATATCAACCGTGTTATAATCTGCATGGGTGGTGCCGAAGATGGGTATGTCGCGTTGCGACTGTGCCCATGCGGTTGCGTAAGTACTATGGGTGTGAACGATACCATTGATCTTTTCCCAATGCTTGTACAGCACGGCATGCGTAAGCGTATCGGAAGACGGCCGCATTTTTCCTTTTACCGTAACGCCTTCAAAATCTACAATCACCATGTCGTTGGGTGTGAGCTTATCATAAGCAACGCCACTGGGTTTAATGGCAAAAACGCCGAGATCCCTATCTGCGGCGCTTACATTTCCGAAAGTGAAGATTACCAATCCGAGACGGGGCAATTGCATGTTTGCCTCGTATGCTTGTTCTTTTATGTCTGTGTATTTACTCATTCTTGTTTTGGTTTAACTCTGGCTTACAAATTCGCCCAGCTTTTTGTAGCGTTCGTATCGTTTTGCATAGGCCGCGACGCGTGTTGCGTCGGGATGGTATTCGGCGTCGAAACCCTGGCCCATTGCATGCATTGCGTCTTCAACCCTATTGTATAATCCCGAAGCAGTGGCAGCGAACATTGCGGCACCGAGGGCGCATGTTTGTTCGGACCTATGGATACGGATGGGCATATTCATCACATCCGCCATCATCTGCATGATAAACGGTGATTTTTTTGCAACACCGCCCATGCCGATCAATCCCTTTACCGGAACGCCCTGTTCGTTGAAGCGGTCGACGATGGCTTTAGCGCCAAAACAGGTTGCTTCAACAATTGACCTGAAAACGCGGGGTGCGTCGGAGCCCAGGTTGAGGCCGGTAATAGCACCTGTTACCGTCTGGTTTGCATCGGGTGTACGGCGACCGTTAAACCAGTCGACGGCGAGTTCACCATCTTCGTCGGGAGGCAGCAATTCAGCCTGGCGGCTGAGTTCAGGTATGATGCGGTCTATGGTTTCATCGATTACCTTCCTGATCATCTCTGCATCCAGTAATGACGAATGGGTAAGAATATTTTTTAGTGGCCATGCCAGTACGTTTCTGAACCAGGCGTAAGCGTCGCCGAAGGCAGACTGCCCTGCTTCCATACCCAACATACCCGGAATGATAGATCCCGGCACCTGGCCGCATATGCCATTGATTAGTTTGTCGCCGACTTCATTCTCCGGCGCGACCAACATATCGCAGGTTGAAGTGCCCATTACTTTACTGAGGTAGTAGGGTTCGATCTGCCCCCCTACTGCGCCCATGTGGGCGTCGAAAGCACCAACGCCAATGATCACATTGGTTGACAGGCCAAGGCGGCTTGCCCATTCGGCCGACAAGTTTCCGGCCGGCTTATCAGATGCATATGCATCGATGCTCAGGCGTTTGGTAAAGCCCTGGAGCAAGGGATCAAGTTCCGTAAAAAACGAATCGGGCGGAAGGCCGCCCCATTCGCGAGCCCAAAGGGCCTTATGGCCCGAAGCACATACGCTTCGTTTCAGGTCGTGAACTTCTTTGCCACCCGTGAGTAAAAACGTGATCCAGTCGCAATGCTCCACCCAGGAATAACAGCTTTTACGCACGTCTTCATCGGTGCGTAAAATATGGAGCAGCTTTGCCCAGAACCATTCTGAAGAGTATATTCCACCAATGAATTTGAGGTAGTTGGTCTCGTAGCGTGTG
Source organism: Segetibacter sp. (assembly GCA_030146445.1). Lineage (GTDB taxonomy): Bacteria > Bacteroidota > Bacteroidia > Chitinophagales > Chitinophagaceae > Segetibacter. Next base: position 4,216 of record JASLBT010000412.1, read on the forward strand.
GCGTGCTGATTAATCTGTGCAGCTTCGTCGACTGCAGTATGATCCTTCCAAAGCACAAACATTGCGTTTGGGTTATTTTCGAAGCCCGGCAATAACGACAGCGGAGTTCCCGAGCGGTCCACAGCTACAGGAGTGCTTCCGGTAGTGTCGACTGATATTGCTTTGACGTTTGCTGCAATGGCGGGTCCTGCCTGCAACAGACAACGTTTGATCGTTTCTTCGAGCCCCTCAACGTAATCGAGCGGGTGTTGCCTGAACTGGTTGATGGACGCATCACAGAATTGTTGCGCTTTCCAGCGGGGATAATAATAGACTGCTGAGGCGATCTCTTTTCCATTTGAAGCGTCTACCAGGATGGAGCGAACAGAGTCTGTTCCGTAATCCACCCCGATCACATAATTTCCAGACGAGTCCATTGTTTAATTTTTCGGGGGTTAAGATAATACTTCTTTCAATGACTGCTTCGGCAGCAGGTATTTAAATGTAACAAAGTCGCTTGCAAATCCGATGACGTTGTTGAGATGGCTGAATTCAGCCGGTTCATGAATTGTTGTAATCACTGCGGCTCTCATACCAGCGTTGAATGCTGCTTCAACACCTTTAGGAGTATCCTCGAAAACAATACATGCGCCGGGATGTACACCCAGCAAATCGGCAGCCTTTAAAAACGTTTCGGGATTGGGTTTACTTTCAATAACATTATCGGCACTTACAATAGCATCAAAGTATTTACGAATGTTTGTGCCGTCGAGCACAAAGTCGATGTTGTACATGATTGCCGCGGAACCTATGGCCATTTTAATCCCGGCCTTGTGCGCCTGCTCGAGAAACTCCGGCAAGCCATTCAGCAGCTTCAGCTGCGGGCGAAAAGCCTGTTGGTAGGCTTTCTCCTTCTCATAGCTCATCCTGTCCTTTTCTTCATTGGAGAAGCGTGCAGGAAAAATACGTTCGAGCAATTCGTGGTTTTTGCCATAGCAGTTCGCCTTAACTTCATCCCACGAAAGTTTTGCACCAAGGGTTTGAAGGATATCGTACCACGCACTGATGTGGTAGTGCATATCGTCAATCATAGTTCCGTTGAGGTCGAACAAGAAAGCTTTTGTATCGGTCAATTTCACACGTTTATGGTTACCGGGGGCGATGCGCAACCGCAGCTTACATACATTTTTTGCTGGCCACTACTTTACTACGGCTACAGCATACGTTGTTTCAGTATGGTATTTTTCCCCAGGCTTCAATATCGTGGAAGGGAAAGCCGGTTGATTTGGCGAGTCAGGAAAATGTTGTGTTTCCAGGCACAGGCCGGTGTGCTTGTTGATTGCCTTGTTGTCGGAGGTTTTGAGTGTTCCATCGAGGAAGTTACCGGAGTAAAATTGAAGGCCGGGTTCTGTAGTGAAAACGGTAAGCTGCCGACCGGTGCTGGAATCGGACAGCACGGCAACTTGACGAAGAGTGCCGGACGCCCCATTTAAAACAAAGTTGTGATCGTAGCCACCTGGCACTTTCCCGATATCTGTACCAATCATTTTAGCGGTCCTGAAATTGAACGGTGTTCCCGCTACTGCTTTTAATTCGCCCGTTGGAATGAGCGTGTTATCGACAGGTGTGTACCTGTCTGCATCGATGCTTAATGAATGATTAAGAATGGTGTTTGATACGTCGCCCGTAAGGTTGAAGTAGCTATGATTGGTGAGGTTTACAGGTGTAGCCTTGTCGGTTTCCGCGTCGTAAATAATTCTCAGTTCGTCGTTATCGGTAAGGGTGTACTTAACAGTGACTTTGAGGTTACCCGGATATCCTTCTTCCCCATCCTTGCTCATATAGTTTAACGTTAGCGAGCTGCTGTCGGATGAAGGTGTGGCGTCCCATACTACTTTGTCGAAACCCTTGTTGCCCCCGTGCAGGTGATTCTTTCCGTTGTTGGTTGCAAGTGTATACTTTTGGCCGTCGAGGGTAAACCTGCCATTGGCAATTCTGTTACCGTAGCGGCCGATGATTGCGCCGAAATAAGGGGGCGGCGCCTGGTAGCCTTTCAGTTCATTAAACCCGAGTACAATATTTCCTTTGTTGTTGTTCCTGTCCGGCATTGTCCAGGAGGTAACAACACCGCCATAATTGGTGATCGTTACGACCATTCCATTTTTGTTTGTCAGTGTATACAGGTACACCTTTTTACCATCGGCTTCCCCCCAATCTGCACGACTCACCAATTTTGAATTTGCACTATCATTCATGTCTTGTTTATTTTCCGGGTTATTATTACAAGAGATTGCACCTAACATTATGGTAGCAGAAACAAGCAGGTAACCAAATGATCTTTTCATGATTTTTACAGTATTTGTTTGTCTGATTAATTATTACCAAAAAATCGCCGCGGCAACCGAGGGCCAGCAGCAACCGGCAACGTCACGAATTGTTGTGCAGGAAAACGGTTGAGCAAATGGCCGACTTCATCAATGCCGGGATCAGGACAGTGTTGACATAGATTTTCCGCATTCCGGATCGCAGCCTGGGAGAGGATGCGTGTAGATCAGATCGTTTGATTAATTGATTGTCGGAAAAGGGAAGATTCATATTTCAAGCAATTTATGGTCAATAACCGGCCGGGAGGAGCCTAAGTTTACCGGAAATGTACGGCTGTACAAACAAATGAGAAAATATTATTTGAACAAAACATTATCCCGGCAAAGCGTCTATGACTTGTAGGGGCACTGATCACGTAAAAACCCGGTCATTCGCTATAATATACAGCCGTCGCAAAACACAATACCGTACCCAATTGCCCGTTTATTTACACTGGTTAACCAAAGCAGCCGGATACGATCCTTTGGCCGAAAAATGTTTCTACGAAAAACTTCCTATATATTTTTGGGGGTTGATAAAAAGCAATACTTTTATTGTAGAAAAACCGACTAACCTAAATTTCTAAACTTTTCCACTTGATAAAGAATCTCCTCTTCGCCATAGCCTCTGGCCTGGTACTGTCGCCAGGTATTGCCCAATCCAGTATATCACCAAAAGATGCAGGCAAATATGTTGGTGATAAGGTTACTGTTTGTGGGAAAACGTCGGGTTCTAAAAAAGAAAGCTCCAGGCCTACCCTGATCTATATAGGGAGTGGCACAGCAAGCAGTCAAATGAATATTGTTATCAACCCGGGTGATCTTAAAAATTTTCCTTACAAACCTGAAGAGTACCTGACAAACAAAACCGTTTGCGTGAGCGGTAAAGTCACCGACCAAAACGGCAAACCTGAAATAGTGGTACGTGGTCCGGAAAATATCAGGGTTGAAGACGAAACCGGCGATGTTGAAATCAGGCCATTAAGCCTTGAGGGTTTAAACCGGTACTTCGAAGAATAATAACTTAAATAGATTGGATTACGATATTAACACTCCCATAATTACCGGTAAGCTGTCCAGCTTGAATCAGGTTAGCTACCCCTTTTGCGTTTCGCGCCTAACAATTGCCAATTTAGTTCTGTAATACCTAACCCCCTATACAGTTTTGGTGTTTTTTGCGGCAACAAGTCACCGGAATTCTTTTCAACATCGTTGTGTCGTGCACTAAATTGTTGACTGGTCACTCACTTGCACCGCAGTAACTTAATTTCCAGGTATGCTCCTGTATATAAGTGAATAACACAGACTGCTTGCGTTTAACCGGCTAGTCCTTTAAAATTCTCCAGTTTACCGGGTAATAGTTGTTTATACGGTTTGCTAACACCTTCATCCATCCAAGATTGTAGCCTTTATATTTTGCCAGCATCCAGCCCTTTCCGTTTACGGGTCCATCCAGTTCTTTTCGCTTAAGGTAAAGAATAGCGTTTTTCAGATCCAGTTCAACTGCACCAACCTTCCCGCCCAGCAGTCCTGACAACGCGAGCTCATGATGCGGTATAAGGTCCTTTCCCTTCATTTCTCCAATAGCCACCCCAGATTTACGGGTATTTAATGCACCCTGAGCAATGTGAAGCCTGTCCCTGAATTTTGATGGGAATGCGATAATCATTTCCTTCTGCTGTGCAAAGTCAAGTTCTTGGGGATTGTTTAACCATGGCTGAATAATTTCCACAGCACTTTTAGCGGCCTTTTGTACGGCGCTTTTACCGGAGTCGTATCCCCCGGAATCATTTACCTGCTTAAAACAGGCCAGGAAAAATCCTTCTCCCAAAACCTTACCCGGGTAAAAGCGATAGCCAGGTGCGCCATGTTTTTCCGACCTGGTTTCAACGATACCCCAGCTTTCTTCAAAAGGAATTTCTACCGGTTCCAGGCCGCCATTTTCAATGATCCAGTCGCAAATATTTTCATTCTCCTCCATACTAAAGCTGCAGGTGCTATACACCAGGTAACCGTCCTGCTTTAGCGCAGGTAATGCGTCGTTCAGAATACGTTGCTGGCGCATACTGCACATCTGCACATTTGCTTCGCTCCATTCTTCAATTGCTAATGGGTCTTTCCGAAACAGGCCACTGCCACTGCAGGGCGCATCGATCACGATAAGATCGAAGAAGCCGCGCAAACGTTCAAAATCTTTTGGATCGTTGTGGGTAACCACCACGTTATCGCTACCCCACTTACTCATGTTTTCCGCAAGAATGCTGACCCTGGTTTTGATGACTTCGTTACAAACAATAAAGGTTGACGGAAAAAGCGACGTTATAAGCGTGCTCTTACCCCCGGGAGCGGCACAAAGATCAAGGGCAGTTTCCGGTGCGTTCGATCCCGTGTACAACGACTTAAGGGCTTGCTCCAGGAACATACTGCTTGCTTCCTGAACATAGTAGGCGCCAGCATGAAACAATGGGTCAAGCGTAAATGAGGGTCTTTCGGAGAGGTAACGACCGGCCTGGCACCACGGCACTTCGGACACCATGATATGCTTACCCGTTTGTTGTTGAAAAGAGACCATGAAGCCGGCTTCCGTCTGGTCGCCCGCGGCTAACTTAAGGGGGTTTAATCGTATCGAAGTTATTGGGGCAGCCTGGTGTGCCTCTATAAATGGTTGCACGTCGAAGCCCGGTAT
>JASLBT010000254.1 GCA_030146445.1 Segetibacter sp.
GTATTTGCGGTAGCAAAGGAAGATTATTGATCTAAAGGTAAAGTCCTGATTACCCTTTTCCTAACACAATTCGTACTGATCCGCCGATTCGTACTACGCAAATACCATCAATTCCTTGTTAACTGACTGCCAACGATAGCCGAAACTCAACAAACAACTCAGCTGATCAACGAATCACCTGATCAACTTTTTCTAAATACCCAACCCCATTCCCTAGTTTTGCCAACCCTTAAACGTTTGATCGACAAATATGAAGACCAAAAAATATCACGGCATAGTCATTCCTGCCGTTACGCCGCTAACGTCGCAGTTTTCACTCGATCATGGCGCGGTTGAGAAGATGTTCGACAACTTTTACGGGAACAATGTGCTTCCGTTTATACTGGGCACCACGGGTGAAGGTCCTTCGCTACCCCTGGCAGTCAAAAAAGAGTTTTTGCAAGTCGCGGGAAGATTGAAAAAATCCGGGACAGTGTTATACGCTGGTATTTCGTCAAATATCCTGGAAGAAGCCGTCGATCTGGCAAAGGCAAGTTTCGACTACGGAGCTGATGTGGTTGCAGCAACGCTGCCCTCGTATTTTGCTTTGTCGGAGTACCAGATGAAGAAATATTTCGAGCAGCTGGCAGACGCCATAAACGGCCCTTTGATCATATACAATATTCCGGCGACAACCCATATGTCGATCCCATTGCAGCTTATTGACGAGCTCAGCTACCACGACAATATCGTTGGAACAAAAGACTCAGAACGGAGCGACGAAAGGCTGAACGAGTCAATCAAATTGTGGTCGGCACGTGAAGATTTCAGCCATTTTGTGGGATGGGCCGGGCGTTCAGCTGTTGCATTGCTTAAGGGGAGTGATGGGCTGATACCCAGCACTGGAAATTTGTACCCCGCCCTCTACGGGGAACTGGCAACGGTATCATCAGCAGGTAATGAAACACGGGCAATGGAGCTCCAAAAGTTGTCTGATGTATTTGGCGACCTCTACCAGAAAGGCAGGCTGCTTGGGGAGTCTCTTTGGGCATTGAAAGTGCTCATGCACCAAAATGGCCTTTGCCAGGCCAACGTGATGCCGCCACTACAGGCTGGTACAACGGAGCAAAGCAGTAACCTGATCCACGAACTTCAACTGTTACTCGAAAAAGAACGGATACAATTTTAAATAGCAACTATGTCAAGACCGATTATCGGAATTACGATGGGCGACCCGGCTTCGATTGGCCCGGAGATCGCGATCAAAGCCTTATTGCGACCAGAACTGTATGAAGTATGCCGTCCTCTGTTGGTGGGCGACGCGGGCGTATTTGAGCACATCATCAGCAGACTAAACCTGCAGGCAAACATTAACCGGGTGCAGGCAGTGGCTGATGCCCGATACGAATACGGTACGATCGATGTATTCGACCTGGCCAACGTAGACCTTAATGCGCTGGTATTTGGGGAGATTTCAGCTATGGCTGGAAACGCCGCCTTTGAAGCTGTTAAAAAAGTGATTGAACTTGCGCTTGATGGTGAATTGGACGCCACGGTGACGGGTCCGATCAATAAGAAGTCTATAAATGAAGCCGGACACCATTACGCGGGTCACACTGAGATTTATGCCCACTATACGGGAACACGTAAATATGCGATGTTGCTGGTGGAGGAACACATAAAGGTTATCCACGTGTCTACCCATGTTTCCCTCCGGCAGGCATGCGATCTTGTAAAGAAAGATCGCATCCTCGAGGTCGTGGACCTGTTACGCAACGGACTGATCCAGTTGGGCGAAACCAATCTTAAGATCGGTATAGCAGGGCTCAACCCGCATGCAGGCGACAGTGGCCTTTTTGGAACTGAAGACGACGAAGAAATATTGCCCGCCGTAGAAGAGGCGAAACGCCGTGGTTACGACGTCGAGGGACCGGTTCCCCCCGATACCTTATTTGCTAAAGCCTCAACCGGGGCGTATGGAGGCGTAGTAGCTATGTACCACGACCAGGGACATATTCCTTTCAAGCTTTCCGGTTTCAAATGGAACGCTGAAAAACAGCAGATGGATAGTGTAAAAGGGGTCAACATCACCATGGGGCTTCCTATTATCCGTACTTCCGTTGACCATGGCACCGCCTTTGAAATTGCAGGTAAAGGTGTTGCCAGTCCCGATGCTATGGTGCTTGCAATAGAATCGGCGGTACAATTAAGTAAATTTCGAACCAAAACAAAAGAGCCCGCGTGATGATTGCAGTAATCGCTGATGATCTGACAGGTGCGGCAGAATTAGCCGGCATAGGATTAAGGTACGGATTGAAAGTGGAGATGAGTACGATGATAAACCCGTCGCCGTCAACACAGCTTTTCGTGGTGACTACCGACAGCCGGTCAACAGATGAGCAAAGCGCTGTTGAGATCATGCATAACCTGACGCGCCAATTGGTTGCGCTTAAGCCAACTTTTATCTATAAAAAGATTGACTCGGTGTTGCGGGGGCACGTGCTTTCCGAATTGCATGCTCAACTAAAGGTGTTAACCCAGGAGAAGGTGATCGTGGTGCCGGCAAACCCTGGTTTAGGCCGAACCATCAGGAATGGGCAGTACCTGTTTCAAAACCAACCCATACACCAAAGCAGTTTCGCTCACGACCCCGAGTTCCCGATCAGGAGTTCAGATATTTCCGAAATGCTGCGCGCAAATGGGCAACAGGTCTTCGTAAAGAGCGCGTCGGAAGAAATCCCGGAAAATGGAATTATAATCGGAGCGGTTGATCAGCAGGACGACCTCGACGATTGGGCAAAACATATATCCGGGGTCACGTTTGCCGCAGGCGCCTCAGGGTTTTTTTCCTCAATATTAAACAGCCGGCTTAAAATTACGGCAGGTTATGTGCCGGCCAGGGTGAAGTTTGTAAACCCGAGACTATATGTTTCCGGAACAACATTCCAGAAAAGCCGCGACGCGTTACACGGATTACGAAGCAGCGGCAAACCCGTGAGTTATATGCCCGACGACTTGCTGAACACCACTGAATTCACAGACGACATGGTTAAAAGCTGGGCGAACGACATCCGTTACCTGGTTGAAACCAGCGGCTATGCAATTGCAGCCATCGAGTCCCTGCCAAACGACATTCAATTAACCGCAGGCTCATTAAGGCTGAAAAAAGCAAAAGTTATTGCTGAAGTGTTGAAGCTCGTAAGGGTAAAAGAGCTCATTATTGAAGGCGGGGCCACTGCTGCTGCAATTATTGAAGAAATGGGATTTACCAGCTTTTTCCCCGTAAACGAACTCGCGCCCGGGGTCGTACGTATGCAGATTGGCGACACCGACAGGCATATGACAGTCAAGCCCGGCAGTTACCAATGGCCTGAAGGTGTTTGGGAAATGGAGTAGGGGAGGAAAATGAAAAATGTAAAATGAAAAATGAAAAATGAAAAAGGGCAAAGGTTACAAGGGGAAAGTTGAATTCAAAACTAAAAAGCCAAAACAGATCGCAGCTGTCATTCATAGTGGCAGTCATTCACTAAAAACTTAAACAATAACTTTCATGTCGTTTGGTTAAGCCTGTAGGCTAGAGCCCGATGAATGAAGTTACCCACCGTTCAAGTGCTACTGTGTGTACACATCGGTATAGGAACGCGGATAACACGGATTGAAATGATCTTAATTGGATTTTGGCTAAAATCCATCTTCTAAAACAAACCTTTTTGCTACGGCTTTGAACAAATGGATAGATATTCTGCTTCGCAGAACGATAAAGCGTACCTATCCGTTTTATCCCTGTCATCCGTGTTCCATTTTTTAAGCCGCTAAGAAGAAGTGTCCGCATGGTAGGTTCAAGAGTGCGACGCAACGATCCTCAATAGCAATTGGAAAGCTGGTACCCAGGAAAATTGTTTTATTATAGACATAAACTTAACCTTCAACTTAATATCTGCACTCCCCCGATCATAAATAACATTCTAACAAGAAGTCTGCGATACCCGTCACGTCCCATCTCCCATATCTCATAACTCATAGCCATGTGTTATTCATAGGTTTTCAATTCAACATTTAACCTACAACATTTAACATAAGAACTCACTCCCATCCGCCATATGACTCCTACACTTCATGTTCTCGACTACCTTATTATTGTGGTTCTGCTGCTGGTTACCCTGGCCTTTGGTTTCCGCTTCGCCCGGCGGCAGAAAACAACTGAAACCTACTTCCTGGCGAAAAACCGGGTGCCCTCATGGGCTCTGGGTATCTCACTATTGGCAACGCTGATCAGTAGTGTAACGTTTCTTGGGTACCCGGGTACCGGCTATTCATCAAACTGGATCTTACTCGTTCAGGGGTTGATGGTGCCGATTGTGCTGATGGGAACGATCTGGTTTATCGTTCCATTGTACCGGAAGGTGATACGACTAAGCACTTATGAGTATTTTGAACGTCGGTTTGGGAGTTTTGCCCGGTATTACAGTTCACTTGCTTTTGTGTTGCGCCAGTTTTCGGGCATGGGTACGGTGTTTTTCCTGTTGGCACTGGCGCTAACTGATATGACCGGTGGCAACACCTTTGTCATCATCTCGGTTGTTGGCGCGGTGATTATCATTGTAAACCTCCTCGGTGGGATCGAAGCGGTAATCTGGTTAGATGTATTCCAGGGCTTTATGCTTTTTGCAAGCGGAATCATCTGTTTCTGTGTATTGCTTTTTTCCATAGATGGGGGTCCCGCCGAAGTGTGGAGGGTAGCAACCGCCAATGGGCGCACCGGTTTTGGGCCGTACGATATGGATCTTACCCGGCTGACTTTTGTGGTCATGGCGATCAACGGGGCATTTTACGCCATTCAAAAGTATGGCACCGACCAAACGGTTGTTCAACGATACCTTACTGCGAGGACCGATAAAGCGGCAATCCGGGCATCGATGTTGGGGATCCTGCTAACAGTTCCGATTTGGACAATGTTTATGTTGATCGGAACAGCATTGTTCGTTTACTATCTTCAACAGCCCTTACCCGAAGGCATGCGGGCAGATGCCGTTTTTCCTTATTTTATTATGACCAAATTGCCGACAGGGGTCATCGGCTTTATATTGTCGGCCATGATTTCGGCTGCGATCTGCAGCCTGAGCGCTGACCTGAATTCACTTGCTGCGGTAGGCGTGGAAGACTACTACAAAAAAATGCGACCTAACCGCCCCGATAAGGAGTACCTGCGGGCAAGCCGCTGGATAGTGGTGTTCTCCGGCTTATTGGCAATCGCCATTGGCGGGCTGTACCTGAACACGGGCGATGAGGGTGTGCTGGGAATTGTATTTACACTCTACGCCATTTTTTCAGGAGGCATCGTGGGTATTTTCCTGCTGGGCCTTTTTAGCGCACGTGCTAACCGGCAAGGGGTTACGATCGGAATCATCGTCTGCATACTTTTCACCGCATATGCTTTCCTCACTTCAACAAGAATTGGACTGGGCGATAATAAGACGCTGTTGCTGGATATGGGCGATTATAATTTTACCCACCATAAGCTGATGCTCGGTGTATATAGCCACCTTATTGTAATTGGGGTAGGCTATGTTGCAAGCCTCTTTTTTCCAAAACCTGTTATCGACAAAAACCTGTTGTATAGCGGCTGGCTTGCGTCGCGCCGACTCGAACGAGCAGAAGCACGTGCTTCCGCGATCGCTGATTAGGCTTAGAAGTCAAAAGTTAAAATGCAAAATGCAAAATTCAAAATGAATTCCCGACCAGCTGAGGTCAGTGCGGTGAATAAACCAGGCCTCTTTTCAAATTCCAAATTTAAAAATTCAAAACTCAAAATGAATTTTCGACCAGTTTGAGATCTACTGCGATGAATAAACAACGTCCGGAGCTCAGCTGTCAACTAATCAACCGATCAACTAATCAACTTTCTTCCGTATACCCCAATACCTCAATACCCATCTTCAACTTATCAACTTATCAACTGATCAACTTTCTTCCGTAAACCCCAATACCTCAATACCCCTCTTCAACTTATCAACCAATCAACTGATCAACTTTCTTCCGTAACCCCCAATACCTCAATACCCATCTTCAACTTATCAACCTATCAACTGATCAACTTTCTTCCGTATACCCAATACCTCAATACCCATCTTCAACTTATCAACCTGTCAACTAATCAACTTTCTTCCGTATACCCCAATACCTCAGTCCCCCTCTTCAACTTATCAACCAATCAACTGATCAACTTTCTTCCCAATACCCCAATCCCCAATCACCATCTCCCCGTCATAGTAAGATTGTCCATTATTTTAGTCATTTAATGCATTCTTTACGGCTCGCCCTTCTCTTAGTTTTACTGCTGGTAATGCTGTAACATTTTCCCGATACATCAACGATTGTAGTTGCAGCTAGCTAATCATTATCGCCGTATGTGCCTGCATGTAATGCACGGTGCAGGTGCTATGAAAACGTTTATCAAACAGGCCATATGGAACCAAAAGGTTTACTCAGCTATTTATTGGGTTTCTTTCTCATTTCAGCAACGTTTCCCGCTACTGCCCGGCAGCGAACCAATGCCGGCAAGGTCACCGGCAAACCCATCAAAGACATTACGATCCATCTTAAAGGCGCCACGTCTTCAGTAATAACCGGTGCTGATGGAAATTTTGCAACAGGGCTCCGCCAGCAGACTTCACCCAAGACTCCGCGCGCCGGTCAACATCCTGATAATCTTTCCCGATCGAATTATACGCTTCCTTAACCAATTTATTTACTTGCTTTATACGATGCTTAACAACTTCACACTTATGAAATCAACACCATTCAAAAAGTATTCGCTTTTTGTCCTATTGATGCTCTGTACTGCGCTAACGTACGGGCAATCAAAAACGGTCACCGGTAATATCGTCGACCAGAATACCCACCAGCCTATGGCAGGTGTAAGTGTTAATGTAAGGGGAACCGACCGCAGCACCCTGTCTGCTGCCAATGGAACCTTTTCTATTTCAGTACCCTCAACAGAATCCGTCCTGGTGTTCTCATATGTTGGATACACCCCCCAGGAAATAAGGGTCGGCACACTAACGAACTTATCGGTTAACCTTGTACCCGGCGCCAATAAACTTGATGAAGTAGTGGTTATTGGTTATGGTGCGGTTAGAAGACGTGACCTTACCGGCGCGGTATCGACCATTAAAGCAGCCGAAATTGTTCAGACGCCAACATTTAACGCAGTTGAAGCTATGCAGGGGCGTGTGTCAGGCGTAGACATTACCCGGTCATCCGGTGTCGCCGGTGCGGGGGCCAACATCTCGGTACGTGGAAACAGGTCAATAAACGGTTCCAATAGCCCTTTGTTTGTTATCGACGGTTTCCAGGGTGGAAACATCAGCGACCTAAACCCAAATGACATTGAGTCGATCGAAGTTTTGAAGGATGCGTCCTCAACGGCAATCTATGGTGCCCAGGGTGCAAATGGCGTAATCATTGTCACGACCAAAAAAGGAACCACAGGGCGCACTGTATTATCATACGATGCTTTCTACGGCGTTAACGGATATACCTCATTCCCCCAAACCCGCCTTGGTGAATCTTACATTCAATTAAGGCGTGAAGCTTATCGCACGGCGGGTCAATGGAACAGCCCGGCCGATGATCCGGCACTCTTCCCAAATGCCGGTGAATACGCGGCAGTACAGGCGGGCCAATGGGTCGACTGGTTTGATTTACTTAACCAGAATGGCACACAGCAAAGCCATACCGTTTCCCTCAGAAGCGGCTCCGAAAAAACGAAGTCGTTTTTATCGCTGGGATACTATAAAGAGGAAGGCATGTTGCGTCGGAATGATTTCAAGAGGTTCAACGTTCGCTTCAACATCGACCATAATGTGTTTAGTTGGGTAAAAGCAGGTATCCTGAGCCAGGTTATTTATACCGACCTAAATAGCAGGGTTGACCCATTATCCGTTGCCTTGTCTACTGTGCCGCTCGGCACCCCTTACGACTCTGCAGGAAACATCAAAGTGTACCCGGTCGCCGGCAACACCAACACGTTAAGTCCTTTGACAGATGAAAGGGGACCCCTGGTTGCAAAAAATAACTCCCTTCGCACGAATGTCATGGCTAACGCTTATGTTGAACTTACGCCATTACGGGGTTTAACCGTTCGGTCGAACCTGGGTACAACACTCAACTTCAGCCGGCAAGGAATCTTCAATGCAGCAACAGCACTGGCACAACGTAACAACCCGATCAATGTTGCCTCCGGTAACAGTTCATTCGGCAGGTATTTCAATTGGGACAATATCGTTACCTACAACCGTCAGCTGCAGGATCATTCTTTTACACTCACCGGTATCGTAAGTTATATACAAAGTGATGGCGATAATTTAAGTGCGTCCGGTACAAGACAATTGCTGGCTTCACAGGGCTTTGATAACCTTGGCGCCACTCAACAGGATCGAAACCTGGGATCTTCTTACACCGGTTGGAACAATATTTCTTATGCCGGTCGTTTAAATTATAGTTACCAGGGAAAATACCTGCTTACGTTGTCGCAACGTGCCGACGGTGCTTCAAGGCTTGCTCCCGGAAACAAGTGGGCCTATTTTCCTTCTGCTGCAGTCGGCTGGAACATCAGCGATGAAAACTTCCTCAACAATGTTGACTGGCTGACCAACCTTAAGCTACGTGCCAGCTGGGGAAAAGCAGGTAACTACGGTATCCAGGTTTACGGAACCCAAAGCGGAATTTCTGCAGCAACAAACATTGGCTTTGGAGACATACAGGGGAACATGTACCAGTTTAACCCATTGGTCGGTAATCCGGATCTAAAGTGGGAAACATCGGCTACGACAAACATAGGTGTTGACTTCTCCTTTCTTCAAAACAGGATCAGTGGAGCGGCTGAATGGTACAATACGATTACCAGCGATATCCTGCTGTTAAGAACGTTACCGCGTTCAACCGGTGTAACAAACGTTTACCAGAACATTGGTGAAACCCAGAACACGGGTGTCGAACTTTCACTGAATACCAGGAACATCGTACAAGGCGACTTCAAATGGAACTCGACGGTAACATTCACCAGGAATAAAGAAAAAATAACCAAGCTCATCCAGGGTCAGGACATCATTATTGGTTCTACGCCCGAAACATTGTCTTTATTAAAAGGCTACCCGATCTCTTCTTTTTATTCCTACCGCAAACTTGGTATTTGGCAAACAGATAAAGCAAACGAAGCAGCCATGCTGAGGTTTGGTAACACGCCTTTTAAACCAGGAGATATCCGGGTCCAGGACATCAACGGTGACTCATTGATCGACACCAAAGACCGCACTTATCTTGGTTCAACGGTTCCGGATTTTGTATTAGGTTTTCAAAACAACTTCACGTACAAAGGATTTGATCTCGGCATATTTTTGTTCTGGCGCTATGGCCAGATGATGAATGCCGAATTCCTCGGAAGGTATAATCCATCGGGTGAAGGAAGTGGGCCGGCAAACCTCGACTACTGGACACCTGAAAATCCGACCAACGATTTTCCAAGGCCGGTCAGGGGCGGACAGCTGATCAATTACCCTGCATACCAGGCGCTGAACTTCATTGATGGGTCCTATTTCAAAATCAAAAACGTCACGCTTGGTTACACCTTCCCTAAGGCAATCAGCGGCAGGATTGCAGCCAGCAATCTAAGGTTATATGTCACCGGTAACAACCTGTATACAAGAGCCAAAAGCCACCTTGCCAAAGACTATGATCCGGAAAGAGGCGGTGCTGAATCTTCACCGCTGAGCCGCCAGATTGTATTTGGTTTGAACGTAGGTTTCTAACATTGCACAACTCAAAAACACCGTTAACTCGATCTATATGAAATTTCATAAAATATATTCGCCCGTAATATTACTTGCTTTTATAACCCTGGTATCCTCCTGCAGGAAACTGGATGAAATCAACCCGTCGGGAGCGACTGCCGAAGCGGTGTGGAGCACACCCGAAGGAATGCTTACCCTGGTCAATGCCTGCTATTCTGATCAACGGAACTTCTACGGTAAGGAAGATGCCATCCTGATGACCGAAGGTGGAACCGACCTTTGGTTCAATGCCAATAAGGCGAGCTACGCCAACCAGCTTACCCGGTACGCAGGATTTACTTCGGCATCCAGCGGCACCAGCAGAAACACATTCACCACCTTCTATAAGGGCTTAAACTTGTGTAATGCCGGCATCGCACGCATCCAGAATGTAACTTACCCAAGTATCACCGAGCGTAACGCCCGTGAAGGTGAAATGCGGTTTATGCGCGCCTTTTACCTGATGCACATCGTAGAATTTTATGGAGGTGTAAACCTTCGTACCACTGAAACAAAAGGTGCCGAACTAACGGCAACGAGAAGCCCTGAAACAGCTTTTTATGACGTCATATTCGAAGACCTTGAATTTGCCAAAGCAAATTTGCCGGTCAACTATGGCACCACCGGCAATACCGAATATAGCCGCGCCTCAAAAAAGTCAGCCGCAGGTTTGCTTGCAAGAGCCTACCTGAACCGGGCCTATTATGGTACAGGTGCAGACGCAACGACTTACTTCACCAAAGCCCGTGACGCTGCGAAAGACGTGATCGATCGTGCAGCCGAATACCAGGTAGCCCTTATGCCAAATTATGCCGACCTCTGGCTTCCCGCTAACAACAAAGCGATTGGCAAACCCGGCGGCGAGTCAATGTATACGATCAGCAATTCGGCAACCAATACCGCGATCAATTTCGATGGTAACGCCAATCGTATGCACTTGTGGTACCTCACGCAATACAGCGGAAGGATCGGCGGTTTGGTACAAAGCCTTGCCTATGGCAACGATGCGCAGCGCAGGCTTATGCCCACACTTGCTTTGCTCGATATGTACAACGACCAGATCGACTCCCGTTATGAAGGATCTTTCCAGGAAGTCTGGATAGCAAATGCGCCTTATACCTGGACAGCCAATGATGTTGCTACGCACCGTAAGAATCCCAATATTGTTGGCACAGCAATGCGTGTTGGAATAGACACTGCATTATACATTACCAAAAAAAGCATTGCCGATGAAGCCGCAAGACCTTACCCCGTTTTTGATCGCGACACCATTTATTTAACTTCGGGTAACGGGGCCATCGATCACCCGAATGCCTGGCCGTCACTGATAAAATTTGCCTATCCAAACCGAACTGCAACAAACGCGCAGCCCGGTTATAACGACATCTTCCTGATCCGTTTTGCCGAGATGTACATGATTGCCGCTGAGGCCGAATTCCGGTTGGGCAACAGCGCTGCTGCAGCAGACTATGTAAATGTAATCAGAACACGCGCAGCGAAAAAAACACCCGTAAATACTACAGCGGCAATGCAGGTTACGGCAGCCGATATCAACATCCAGTTCCTGCTCGATGAAAGGGCCAGGGAGTTTGCGGGCGAACAAATCAGGTGGTTCGATCTAAAGCGTTCGTTAACACCAACTGAGTGGGTGGCCCGTATTAAAACACTTAATCCCGATATCACAGCGGTAGAACCTTACCACCGCCTGCGTCCGGTTCCACAGGAAGAAATCGATGCGCTCCTGAATAAAAGTGAGTTTCCCCAGAACCCCGGCTACTAACGTTATGTTGAAAGGGGCCGATCGTTAAGAAAATTATGAGTTAAAAGTTAAGAGTGGTCTTACGAATGAAATATCATTTGGTGCTCACTTTTAGCTTTTAACTTATCTATATTACATTTTCTTTTTTGGGTGCCGGCAGTGGAACATTTCTCAGCTCCGGTTGTGCCTGCTTTCAACTCGTTGGTGGGTCACTCCCTTGTACGGATGTGGTTCTATTCGGCACATCAGCGATGCCGTTAACCAAACGACATTGCACCGGAGTTAAGAATGATGGTGTACACCCGATCAATATGGAAGGCAGTGCGCCGTTGACCTTTGCATGGTGAATTTTTACATTTTGCATTGTTACTTTCCTTTTTGCCCGGCTTTTGACTTTTGATTTTTTGAATTTTCATCCTGCATGCTCATGAATTTGACTAAGCGGTTCATTGGTTCGGTTGTTTTTGTATCACTGTTGTCCTCAAGTCCGTCCGTTCGTGCGCAAACGTCGGACGACGCGTTTAAGAAGCCGCTGAAAGAAGTAATAGCTGATATTGAGAACCGGTACAAGGTTAAGATCCGGTATAGCGAGGACCTCGTAAAAGACAAAGTTGTAACGTATGCCGGATGGCGTTTTCGCAACGATGTCGAAAGTACCATGACGAATATCCTGGCATCGCAGGATATTACTTTCGCCCCCGATGGAGAGCGGAAGTACAAACTTCAGAATTTCCAATACCACCTTAAAACTCCTGAGCAGGGTAAGGCGCAATTGGATTATCTCGCCTCGTTGTATGCCGACAAAAGCGCCTGGGAAAAACGCAAGGCGGAACTCAAAAGCTGCCTGAGCAACGCGTTACGACTATCACCGCTTCCGGCCAGTCCCGGGTCAAAGCCAATAGTCACACCCATTCGCAAAATGGACGGCTATACGGTTCAGAACATTGCTATAGAAACATTGCCCGGATTATACATCTGCGGTTCACTTTATAAGCCGGCAACCATAAAAGGTAAGGTGCCGGTCGTGCTTAATCCCGACGGGCATTTTGGCGACGGGCGTTATCGGGCCGACGCACAATACCGTTGTGCAGGGCTTGCACGTATGGGTGCAATGGCATTTAGTTACGACCTTTTTGCCTGGGGAGAATCGCTGCTGCAATTTAAGCCGGAGGATCATCGTCGTGCGCTCGCCCAAACCATCCAGGCACTGAATGGTATGCGTATTCTTGATTATATGTTGAGTCTGAAAGAAGCTGATCCACAAAGAGTCGCCATATCGGGCGGTTCAGGTGGCGGCAGTCAAACAATGCTGGTAACTGCTATTGACGACCGCATCAACTTGAGTGTTCCGGTAGTGATGACGTCCTCGTACCATAGCGGCGGATGTCCATGTGAAAGCGGGATGGGGGTACACCTTTGTGGCAACGGCACCAATAACGTGGAGATTGCTGCGATGGCAGCACCAAGGCCTCAACTGGTGATATCTGATGGTAAAGACTGGACCCAACATGTACCGCAAAATGAATTTCCTTTTCTGCAGCGTACCTATGGTTTTTATGGCAATGGAGCCGTCGTAAAAAATGTTCACCTGCCACAGGAAGGTCACGATTATGGAGTATCGAAACGAAAAGCCATGTACGAGTTTGTGGCTGAACAATTTAAGTTGAACCTCGGTGCAGTGGTGAAAAATGGCCAGGTTGATGAGTCAAAGATCACCATCGAAAAGTTTCCTGCGATGTACGTGTTCGGCGAAAAAGGAGAGCGCCTTCCATTGAATGCAATCACGAGCTTCAACGAGTTACAAAAGGTATTCGACAATGCAACAAAACGTATCGCCACACGATTGCAATGAGCCATTACCTTACCTGTATCGATCTTTCCAAGCTTTTTTAAGATTGAATGTTGCTCACACTATATTTACGCAAGAGTCTGGTGAATGCGACTGCTAATTCATACGTCTTGTGTTGCCGTTTCCTGCCAGGATACCTGTATTAAGCCATTCCAAAAACAACGCATGATTACCAAAAAACACGCTGCTTTCTTTCTATTTACTGTGCTGATGTTTTTGTGTTTCACTGAAGTTGCCGTTGCACAAAAGGGTTCAGGAACAAAACAACGGTACAAGGTTGCCGTTGTAGACCTGATGATTCTCAAACGCCAAAAGCTCGGTGCATTTCAACTCGCCAAAGAGATCGGTGCCGACGGAGTTGAGGTGGATATGGGCGGGCTGGGCAACAGACCAACATTCAACAACCAGCTGTTGAACGATACGATCCGGAAGCAGTTTATTGAGAAAGCCAGGTCGCTTGACCTGGAAATATCATCGATTGCGATGTCGGGCTATTATGCCCAATCTTTTTGCGAGCGAGCGGAATTTATCCGGTCGGTGCAGGACTGTATTCAAACCATGCAGTTGATGATGGTCAAGGTTGCCTTTCTGCCACTTGGGGTGCAATGCGACCTGGTAAAAAGACCTGAACTGCGGGATTCGGTAGTCAGCCGGCTCAGGATTGCCGGCAGACTCGCTCAAAGAGCAGGAGTGATCATTGGTATTGAGACGGCATTGGATGCCGCTGCGGAACTGAAGTTGTTACGCGACGTAGGATCCCCTGCAATTAAAAGCTATTTTAATTTTTCCAATGCCCTGAAAAACGGACGCGACGTAAGTAGCGAACTCAGGAAATTGGGCAGGAAAAATATCGTACAAATCCATTGTACCGACGACGATGGCGTGTGGTTGCAAAACAACAGCCGCCTCGATATGCACAAGGTGAAAGCTACACTCGATAAAATGAAGTGGAGTGGCTGGCTGGTTATTGAACGTTCAAGAGATCAGAAGGATCCAACCAATGTAAAAAAGAATTTCAGTGCAAATACGGCTTATGTCAAGTCGGTTTTCCAGGTCAGTAATAAGCCATAGTGCCCTTTTACCTCCCATGATGTTTACAAAAATTCCTTTAGCCTTAATCATCCTATTGCTAATCACGGTTTCGGCGGCGCAGGCAGCAGAAATTTATGTGGCTCCGAATGGTAATGACGCCAATGCCGGTTCTCAGGCCCGGCCTTTGGCCACGGTTGCGATGGCGCTTCGGAAAGCGCGCGAGATGCGGCGTCTTAAGGAGCCTGGCATCAGCGATGGCATTCGAATAATTGTTGCGGCGGGAACATATGCTTTTGACGAACCGCTGTTCATTCGCCCCGAAGACTCAGGAACAGGGTCAAGTCCAACTACAATCGAAGCCCAGCCGGGGACCAGAACGATTTTCAGCGGTGGCGTTCAATTGAGCAATTGGAAAAAAATCTCCCGGGCGCCACAAGGCTTACCATCGACTGCACGGAATAGTGTGTGGGAAGCGGATGCGCCCTTAGCTGGCGGACGCGTAATGGAGTTCCGGCAACTTTGGGTGAACGACCGGAAAGCAGTTCGTGCAAAGCTGCGCAATGGCGACAGCATGAACAGAATTTACTCCTGGGATCATCAACATCAAACAACAAAGGTTCCCCGGTTAAAAACGGACGATCTCTCCGCAGTAAGGGGAATGGAAATGTTTATTCACCAATGGTGGGCCATTGCAATACTTCGTATAAAGTCCGTTGTAAACAACGGCGATACATCTACCATCTCGTTCTACCAACCCGAAAGCCGGATACAGTCCGAACATCCCTGGCCGGCGCCATGGATATCTTCCGAAACGGGTAATTCGGCCTACAATCTCACTAATGCGATCCAGTTTCTCGATGAGCCTGGCGAATGGTTCCTCGACCTTCAGAAAGGGAAAGTTTATTATTTGCCAAGAGCAGGCGAAAACATGGCAAACGTAAAAGTGATTGCACCGGCCCTGGAAACCCTTGTAACCATGCAGGGCACAATCGATGACCCTGTCTCCAATGTGTTCTTCAAAGGCATCTCGTTTGAGCATACAGGCTGGTTGCGACCGTCGAATCTCGGCCACGTTCCACACCAGGCTGGTATGTATATGCTTGATGCTTACAAGTTGAAAGTTCCCGGCACCGCCGATAAGAAATCACTTGAAAACCAGGCATGGGTCGGCCGTCCGGCTGCTGCTGTAGAAGTATCTTTTGCTGACCACACCGTTTTTGAAGGCTGCCGTTTTGAACACCTTGGGTCTACCGGGCTGGATTACCATAAAGCTGTTCATCACAATACTATTAATGGCAACCTGTTTAAGGACATTGGGGGTACGGCTATACTCGCAGGCGTGTTTTCCGATCCTGCAGTAGAGGTGCATCTTCCTTATGAGCCTATAGACGAACGGGAGATCAGCAGCGACCTGCAAATCACCAATAACCTCGTAAATGATGTTACAAACGAAGATTGGGGTTGCGTGGGAATAGGGGCCGGCTATGTAAGAAACACAACAATTGCACATAACGAGATCAGCGACATCTCGTATACCGGCATCATGCTCGGTTGGGGCTGGACCCCCACGTTAAATGCAATGCGCAACAACCGGGTTGTCGGCAATCGCATACACCACTTCGGAAAGCAGATGTATGACGTAGCCGGCATCTACAGCCTGAGTGCACAACCCAATTCACTCATCAGTGAAAATTACATCGACAGCATTTATAAAGCACCCTACGCCCATTTACCAAACCATTGGTTTTACATTTATACCGATGAAGGAACAGCCTATGCATCAGTAACCAATAACTGGACACCATCAAAAAAGTATCTCCAAAACGCAAATGGCCCCGGCAATACCTGGCTGAACAATGGTCCTGAAACCGATGACTCCATTAAGCGCACCGCAGGTCTGCAGCCGGCGTATCGCAGCTTGCTGGAAGAAAAAGAACCGGTAAATGCTGCCTGGAAGATCAACCACGAATTACCCGCAATGATCGAGCTCGTTGTAGCGGCAGGTGTATCATTGGATACGCAACGGCTGCGAGCGGTGCTCATCCAAAACAAAATAAATCCCAATGCTGTTTACCGATGGAATAACAGGTATGTTGTATTTGATAAAGTACAGGACGAATCGGTGTTAAAGGGGAAGCTCCGTTCAGCTTTCCCGCAGGCGGAAGTAAAAGTATACGTCGATGTGGTATATGAATTCAACCGGTCACTTTGTGCTGACACAACTACGGCCAGGGAGTGGGATCATACCATACTCACCGCCAACCTGGTGAACGATCCCAGGCTGCAAAAGGAATACCTGGATTACCACAACACGCAGTTTGAGAAATGGCCCGAGATTTCGAAAGGCTTTTGCAATGCCAGCTTTCAGCAATTGCTGGTGTATAAAAGCGGGCGCCAGTTGATGTTGGTGATAAGTATACCAAAAGGTGAAAGCCTC
>JASLBT010000438.1 GCA_030146445.1 Segetibacter sp.
TGGTACCAAGGTACCGCAGATGCTGTGCGGCAATCGTTGCGACATGTTGGGATAAATGAATTCGAGTATGTCCTTATCTTAAGTGGTGACCAGCTTTACCAGATGGACCTGGGCGAAATGATACATGCCCACAAGAACTCTGGCGCTGAAATAACCGTGGCCACCATACCTGTAGTCGAAAGGGAAGCTACTGATTTTGGCATCCTCAAAACCGACGAACAACACAACATTACGTCTTTCACCGAGAAACCGGGGCGGGACCTTTTACCTCAATGGACAAGTGATACCGGACCGGAAATGCAACGTCAGGGTAGGAACCACCTTGGATCGATGGGCATTTATGTTTTCAACCGTTCCACCCTTTACGACCTTCTTGAGGACAAAATGAAGGACGCTACAGACTTTGGAAAGGAAATACTTCCAACGGCACTGGGCAAATACAAAGTGGTAAGTTTCCAGTATGAAGGCTATTGGACAGATATCGGAAACATCTACTCTTTCTACGAGGCTAACCTCGCACTGACCCACGAACTTCCACCGTTCAATCTTTTTGATAATACGCAAAGTGTTTACACGAACCCACGCATGTTACCGCCAGCCAAGATCAGCGGAACAACGCTGGAAAAAACAATTATTGCAGAAGGATCCATCATTCATGCAAGCAGGATTGAAAACAGTGTCATTGGTATTCGCTCCCGCATAGGCTATGGAACAAACATCGTAAGTAGCTACCTAATGGGTAACGACTACTATGAAACCATTGAGCAAATGCAAATGAACAGGGGTACGCCGAAGATCGGAATAGGAGACCGGTGTTATATCCGCCAGGCGATTGTCGATAAAAATTGTCGTATCGGGAACGACGTTAAGATTATCGGTGGACACGGCATTGAGAACAAAGACCATGAATTGTACAGCGTGAAGGACGAAATTATTGTAATCAAGAAAAATGCGATCTTGCCAGATGGTTTTACCATTCAATAAGCTTGCCTGCTGCCGCTGGTAAAAACGTATCCTGGTGAACCAGGAACCTGGTCACCTGTATAACCTGATACTAATTTATTCGGCAATTAAATTTTTTAAACATCCTTTACCGGATGTTTTTTTTCTACTACATTTAGATTATGTAATTATTACACATTGTAACCAAACGATTGCTATGTCATCAACCCAAACCATCTCCTCTCCGGGGGCTTCTACCCTGTTGTCAAAACCGCGGTTGTCCATCGGGCAGATTTTCACCATGAGTTTTGGTTTCCTTGGTATCCAATTCGGCTTTGCACTCCAAAACGGAAATACCAGTCGCATTCTCCGTTCGTTCGGGGCTGATGTGGACCAATTGCCGATGTTCTGGATCGTTGCTCCATTGGTGGGCATGATTGTTCAACCCATTATCGGCCATTACTCCGACAAAACCTGGAACCGGCTTGGCAGAAGGAAGCCCTACTTTCTTGCGGGTGCGCTCCTCTCAAGTGCAGCACTGGTGTTTTTGCCAAACTCCGGTGGACTTGCTGGCGTAATACCTGCACTATGGATCGGTGCAGGCATGGTGATGATAATGGATGCATCCTTCAATGTGGCAATGGAACCATTTCGCGCACTCGTAGCCGACAATCTGCCCGAAACGCAGAGAACGCTCGGCTTTAGTATTCAAACTTTTTTGATTGGTCTTGGCGCGGTTGCCGGCTCAGCTTTGCCCGACATACTCTCCGGAATGGGGGTGAGTCTTACTGCAGGATCAGACGGCATAGCCGACAACATAAAGTGGGCTTTTTACATCGGTGCGGCGGTATTTATGCTGGCTATCCTTATCACAATCTTTTATTCCAGTGAATATCCACCTGCTGAATACGAGCAATACCATGGTAAGGTTGAACCAACAAAAGGTCAGTCGGGGTTAAGTGAGATTTTGTTCGATTTCAGACATATGCCAAAAACGATGCGTCAACTTGGATTGGTGCAGTTCTTTAGCTGGTTTGCACTATTTAGTATGTGGGTTTTTACCACTGATGCGGTTGCCACTCACGTTTACGGGCTTTCTGGTGATTACTCAAAGTCTGTGGCGTACAACGAGGCCGGCAATAAAGTAGGAACTTCCTTTGCAGTGTACAATTTCATAGCGATGTTATACGCGTTGCTTTTGCCTGCAGTGGCACGAAAGGTAGGCAGGAAATTGACTCATGCTATCTCGCTTGTCGCCGGGGGTATAGGTCTTATCTCGATTTATTTCGTTAAAGATCCCGCCATGCTCAACGTATCGATGGTCGGGGTTGGTCTCGCGTGGGCAAGCATACTCGCCATGCCGTATGTGATCCTTTCCGGTTCTATACCTGCCGGAAAGTTGGGGATTTACATGGGAATATTCAATTTCTTTATTACCCTTCCGCAGATTGTAAACGGCTTACTTGGTGGCTGGATTGTTAACCACCTCTATGGTGGTGAGCCGATATATGCAATTGTGTTGGCGGGTTTTTTCATGATTTTCGCAGCCATAAGTGTGCTGTTTGTTTATGACTCGGGTGCTATGGAAATTAAGCAGGCAAATGCTTTCAAAATTTCGCCATGAAGAAAAATACGGTAACTTTTTTTTGCGCCCTGTTCCTGTGCATCTGTTCATCCGCACAAGTTGGCATCCAGGTTTACCCGTCGAACTGGTGGGTGGGAATGAAGAACCGGAAAGTACAGCTGATGTT
>JASLBT010000471.1 GCA_030146445.1 Segetibacter sp.
GGATTGTTCGTTCAGGGGTATAAATCCGTATTGGGGCCTTCAGATTTGACCAGGCAAAAAAAACCTCCGGGTTCGTCCCGGAGGTTTTCTCTATGAATTTTCGAACTACTGAGTCCTGAAATCAAGGGAGTCTTTTACTTCCCCACATTCAAGCATCTTTTTGCCGAAATACGGATTTTTAATATCGGCAGTATTGCTTAACCAATATGCACCCGCATCATTAAAGGCCATTGGGCAATATTGGTGATACACCACTTCCTGATCGTAACGCACGGTCCTGATGAGGTCATACATATTGTCGCTGATCATTTGGAATGATTTCCTTTTACCCTCGACTGTTTTTTCACCAACAAGGCCCTTTGCTTCGGCAACAATGGTTTCAACGTAGTTGTTCGCCATAGATACAATGCTGCTATCCGCTTTCAGGTCATTTAGCTTTAAGTCACCGGCAGCCTGGATAACCTTCTGTGCCGACGATGTCGCAAGGGTATCGTTCGTTTGTACCAGGTGATCTTTCAAATCATAATAACTGGCCAATAAGGATTTAAAAGAGTCGCTAAATGCACCGGTATTCCGCGATTGAGCCAATGGAACATCTTTGGCAACCTCCGCTTTTTTATCTTCGCCACCACATGCCGCCAGGATAGAAATGAGTGAAAACAGCACGATACTTCTCATATTTTTTGTTTTTGTAAAAGTAAATGAAATTGCTATCCAAATGCATTAGTATAGTTTTGCAGCTGTATTGCGTTTAAAGCGACGAGCAGTGAACTCATATTACCAACCACTACGCCGGTTAACCGCTGCGCCGCCACCAGCGCCGGTAAGAGATGTAACGCCAGGATGTTTATGAAGATGATTATTGCCCCTGATTCGACAAACGCAGTTGCACTACCTGAAAACCAACAACTCTACCTGGCGGCCATACAGGCAATAACAAGGGGCTGCAAAATGCGGCGAACAATAAAAAAGCACCAACCAGGATGGTTGATGGATAAACAGAAACAAATATGTTGATCGGATTACAGAATGTAACATTTGAATTTGGAGCGCGGGTGATCGTAAGCGAAGCAACGTGGCATATTCAACCGGGTGACCGGATCGGGCTCATCGGCTATAATGGAACCGGGAAGTCAACATTATTAAAGGTGTTGGTGGGCGAATACCAGCCTTCAGCCGGCACGGTTGAAAAGGGTCGGGAAACCACCATCGGTTACCTTCACCAGGACCTGTTGAGTTTCGATACCAATGAAACGATCACGGAAGTGGCGCTGGGAGCCTTTGAAACGGTAAAGCAACTCGAAAAAAATATTGAACTTTTTGGCAAACAGCTTGAAAAAGATCCTGATAATGAGGAACTGCTGATAAAGTATACCGATGCTTTGCACGAAATGGATGTACTCGACGGGTACAATGTAAACTACAAAGCAGAGGAGGTATTACATGGGCTTGGCTTCAGCAACGAGGACCTGGGCAGGCCATATAAAGAATTTAGCGGAGGATGGCGTATGCGGGTATTGCTGGCAAAAATGATCCTGCAGGCCCCCGATGTGCTCTTACTGGATGAACCTACCAATCACCTTGACCTTCCGTCGATCGAATGGCTGGAAAAATACCTGGTAAACTATAAAGGTAGCGTGGTAATCGTGAGCCACGATAAGTATTTCCTTAATAAGATGGTCAACAAGATTGTTGAGTTATACCAGCGTCAGTTACACATCTACACGGGGAACTACGATTTCTACGAGAAAGAAAAAGGGGTCAGGATAGATATGCAGCAGCGCGCTTTTGAAAACCAGCAGGACTACATTCGCCAGCAGGAACGCTTCATCGAACGTTTTAAGGCAAAAGCCAGCAAAGCTGCCCAGGCACAGAGTGTGCAGAAGCGGTTAGACCGGCTTGACGTGGTGGAGGACGTTCAACTCGAACGGCCCGATCTCCGGATCAACTTTAGGATAGACAAAGTTCCCGGCAGGGTGCTGGTGTCTTTGAAAGACGTGAGTAAAAATTTTGGCAAACTTCAGATTGTCGAACATACATCGGCGGAGATCGACCGCGGTGATAAAATTGCTCTTATTGGCGCTAACGGAAAAGGTAAGTCAACTGTATTAAGAATGATTGCAGGTACGGAGACTTTTACCGGGGAGCGGGTATGGGGACATAACGTTGATGATAGTTTTTACGCCCAGCACCAATTAGAAGCGTTAACGCTGACAAACACGGTGCTCGACGAGATGAAGGATGCGGGCAGCCAAAAAACCGAGGTGGAACTGCGTGCTTTATTAGGCGCATTTCTTTTTAGCGGCGACGACGTGGAAAAGAAGATCAGGGTACTAAGCGGTGGCGAAAAGGCACGGGTAGCGCTTGCAAAAACCATTGTGAGTAAAGCAAACTTCCTCATCCTGGATGAGCCGACGAACCACCTGGATATGCATACCGTTGAGTTGCTCGCTGAAGCGCTTAACAAATATGAGGGCAGCTACATACTTGTGAGCCACGACCGGTACTTCATTTCGAAAACAGCCAACAAGATTTGGGAGATCGTTGATCACGAGATAAAGGAATTCAAAGGAACCTACGATGAATGGGTTGCCTGGAACGAGCGGATGGAGAAACAAGCCGCTTCAAAACAAGACAATCAGGCAAAGCCTGTTAAGCCAGCTAAAACCGAACCCATCCAGGTTGAAAAAGAGGCTAAAAAACCAGCAGCAGCAACCAATAGTCACTCTCAGGCAAATGGCAGCTCGTTAAATCGTCAGCAACAGCCGGCGACTGCTCCTGCATCGATCCCAAATCAACCCATCAACAAAGAGCTGCAAAAGGAATTGCAAAAACAGCAGAAACGCCTTGCCACGCTTGAAGAAGATATCACCAAAGCAGAGCAGGAAAAGAAGCGGATAGAGGCAGAACTTGCATTACCGGAAAATTTTTCAGATCGCCAGAAATTCGTCGCCCTCGAAAACTCGTACAAGCAGGTACAACAATCACTGGGATTATTGAATAAGTTGTACGAAGAACTATTTGAAAAGGTATTACAGTTGGAAGGTTAAGTTGGCAAACGGCTTTTGAACAACCGGACTATGTGGCCGGTTGTTCTTTTTTATAGCGGTTTGGAAAATGAAGGCGCATAAACCTTTGATCGATTGAAGTGAAGCCAAACTTCTCGTATAACGAATGTGCGTCTCTGGTTCCAAGCATTATACTACGCACCTCCTGAACGTCGGGATGGCCAAGGATAACTTCCATCAGCCACTTACCAAGTCCCTGTCCCCTGTATTCAGCGACGATAAATACATCGGCAACGTAACCAAAAGTTGCTGCATCGGTAATAAGGCGTGCAAAGCCGACCTGTTGTGCAGCCCGGTATACCCCAAAACAGCGCGAACCCTCTACTGAACGCTTTACAATTTCAAATGGGATCTGTTCAGCCCAATACGACTGTTTACTCAGGAACTCGTGTATAAAATTTAGATCAAGTTCGTTTTTATCAGTACTGATAGTAAATCCATTGCGTTGCCAATTCATGAAAACAGAATTAAGTTGTGGAAGCAGCCAGGACTTGAAGGTAGAAAGAACCGCAACAATACCTTAGGGTTTACCACCCATTACCTTCGTTTTCCACAAACGAGAAGTAAACGACTTAGGCGCGGTGCCTGTGCACCATGTGCGACCCATTATGCCACGAACGCAAATGACTTTCTTTTATTTACGCCTCGTCGCAATAAAACGTCACCGGTACTTACTGCAAAAGGCTCATACCTGAATAATCAGCCGCGAAGCATTTTAATACTGTACTTTAACCTGGTATTTGGTAAAAATGCCATGTATTCCGGTTTTACTGCATTTTACCCTATTTTTGCCCACCAAAAAAAAGACACGATCGCTTATGGATAATCTGATTTACGCAGTACCCGTGATGGGTGTAATTGGACTTTTGTACACGCTCATCAAGTTCAGATGGGTGTCGTCGCAGGATGCCGGGACTGACCGAATGAAGGAGATCAGCCGTTATATAGCCGAGGGCGCAATGGCGTTTCTCAGGGCCGAATATAAAATCCTAACTTACTTTGTAATCATCGCCGGAATTTTACTGGCGGTAATGGGCTACAGCAATGCAAACAGCCACTGGAGTATTGCCGTAGCTTTTGTATTGGGTGCTTTCTTTAGCGCGCTTGCAGGATACATCGGAATGCAGATTGCCACCCGCGCCAACGTGCGTACCGCACAAGCAGCAAGAACCAGTTTAAAAAATGCCCTGTCGGTATCGTTTACCGGTGGTTCCGTAATGGGACTTGGTGTAGCGGGCCTTGCTGTGCTGGGTCTTGGTGGCTTATTTATTATCCTTAAAGCCTTATTTGCCCCGGGAGCTGCGGTCGACAGTCTTGAAATGGAACGGACCATTGAAGTGCTGACAGGGTTCTCGCTCGGTGCTGAAAGTATTGCCTTATTCGCCCGGGTAGGTGGTGGTATTTACACTAAGGCGGCCGACGTAGGTGCCGACCTCGTGGGTAAAGTTGAAGCAGGTATTCCGGAAGATGATCCAAGAAATCCCGCAACCATTGCCGATAATGTGGGGGATAATGTGGGCGACGTTGCGGGCATGGGTGCCGACCTGTTTGGTTCTTATGTCGCGACAGTTTTGGCCACAATGGTACTTGGCCGTGAAACCACCATTCCTGCTGAAGCAATGAACCAGTTTGGCGACATGGCTCCTATTTTACTGCCAATGATGATCGCAGGTGTTGGTATTCTTTTTTCTATCGTAGGAACTTTGTTTGTCAAGATATCGGATAACTCAGGCCTAAGTACGGATGCTGTTCAACGCGCGCTGAACATGGGTAACTGGGGTTCAATCGTTTTAACCGCGATAGCTTCGTACTTCCTTGTTGTTTGGATACTGCCTGAAACGATGGTCCTTCGTGATTTCGCGTTTACCCCGATGCGCGTTTTCGGCGCTATTGCTGTAGGTCTCGCTGTTGGTACCCTGATGAGTATGATTACGGAATATTATACCGCAATGGGTAAACGCCCGGTAATGAGCATCATCCGCCAGTCGGGAACCGGGCATGCGACAAACGTCATCGGCGGTTTGGCCGTAGGGATGGAAAGTACTTTTCTACCTATTATTGTTCTCGCGGCGGGTATCTGGGGAAGTTACCAGTTTGCCGGCTTATACGGTGTGGCAATTGCAGCTGCAGGTATGATGGCAACTACAGCAATGCAACTTGCCATAGACGCATTCGGACCAATTGCGGATAATGCGGGCGGTATTGCTGAAATGAGTGAATTGCCGAAAGAGGTTCGTGAAAAAACCGACATACTCGACGCCGTCGGAAATACTACTGCCGCGACCGGAAAAGGTTTCGCCATTGCCTCTGCTGCACTCACCGCCCTTGCGCTTTTTGCAGCCTATGTAGGTGTGGTAAAACAAAATGGTTACGACCTTCAGGATGCGATTAACATTTATAAAGCAGACGTCCTGGCCTGCTTGTTTGTTGGCGGAATGATCCCTTTTATATTTTCATCACTTGCCATTCGTGCTGTCGGTGAAGCAGCAATGGCAATGGTGGAGGAAGTACGCAGGCAATTCAGAACTATTCCAGGTATTATGGAAGGTACAGGCAAGCCCGAATATGATAAATGTGTGGCCATCTCAACAGAAGCTTCGATAAAAAAAATGATGCTACCCGGGGCTATCGCCATTGTCTCGCCTTTGATCATTGGCTTTTTGCTCGGACCTGAAGCGCTCGGCGGATTTCTCGCAGGTGCCACCGTTAGTGGTGTACTGATGGGAATGTTCCAGAACAATGCCGGCGGTGCATGGGATAACGCAAAAAAGTCGTTCGAAAAGGGTGTCGACATCAACGGGCAAACTTATAAAAAAGGTAGTGATCCGCACAAAGCGGCCGTTACAGGCGACACAGTCGGCGATCCGTTCAAAGATACTTCCGGCCCCTCAATGAATATCCTTATCAAGCTGATGTCGATTGTATCTCTTGTAATCGCGCCTACACTTGCCCATGTGCATGGCAACAACGGCTCAGCCAATGTGCATCGGCTGCACCCAACAACCGAACTCAGCCAGCCTGCCGAAAGCCGGAGTGTATCAACCGCCGACGACAACTCTCCTACCGATGAACTGGTCAGGGAATTGAAAAGAGACGGGCTTGTATCCGGCAGTAAAACGCAGATCAGGTATAAAGATGGCTCAATGATCGTCGACGGTAAAGAACAGCCGACGGGCATTACAAAAAAATACAGAAAGTATTTCGGCAACCAGGACGCAGATTTTGTACTGAAGATTAAAGAAGACTAGTGACCGGGTAGGGATAAAGCACCAAAGCTTATTACAGCTGAAAACCATCACCAGGCCCTGCTAAAGATTTAGCGGGGCTTTTTTGTTAACTTACCTGCCTGGCGAAAGGACATAATTCGTCATGACTTTCAGAAATTCGGTTCCTGGGTACAAACCAAGTCACCAGGTTTAGGGCGAACTGGTCGTTTTGGGTGTACAGCAATCATCCCCCCT
This sequence comes from Segetibacter sp., assembly GCA_030146445.1. Classification (GTDB taxonomy): domain Bacteria; phylum Bacteroidota; class Bacteroidia; order Chitinophagales; family Chitinophagaceae; genus Segetibacter. The sequence goes on from JASLBT010000471.1 coordinate 6,530, forward strand.
GCCTGGAGCACCGGTGTAACCCGTCTATGCTCCTAACCCGATCTCTTCACGATAACCTCTTGAACCACGATCTACGATCCCCCGACCAGCATGCAGCCATGAAACGGAACCACTGGTATCCGTCCATATGATAAATTTTGGGGACCAGCATTTCCTCGCTCTTCGGCGGCCGTTGCCCGCCCGCTGCGCAGTCGGACGGGTGTCACTCACTTGTACCGCAGCAACTTTAGTGAGCCGACACTCACAACTAAAAACCAAACTGAACTTAATCTTCTGCCCCTCCTAACCGGGCTGCACTTACCGGCAACTTACCCTCGACAAAACAGTCAAACTCTGTCCCAGGAGTATAAGTTGAAGTTTATGCTTTTACCTTCCATCATGCATAAAAGGGATCTGTCCGGGATTTCAAAAAAAAACCTGCTGAGATTTTTTCTGTTCCAACCTAAAAATGTAATATTGGTACGAAAACAATCGTAAATGTCAGATATAAAGCATTTCAAGCCAACCGAAGGTGAATTAGAGATCCTTCAGGTACTTTGGGACAAGGGTAAAGCTACTGTTCGGGAAGTTCATGAGACCATCCTGCAAACCAAAGAAGCAGGTTATACAACTACCCTTAAGCTCATGCAGATTATGTTTGAGAAAGGGCTGGTAAAAAGAGACGACTCAGCCAAAACACATGTATACCAGGCGATCGTGACGCGTGAAAAAACACAAAACCAATTTGTAGGAAAGATGATCAGCAGCCTTTTTGGAGGATCCTCCACTCAGCTGGTGATGCAGGCACTTGGTAATCACGTGCCGAACAAAGAAGAGTTGGATGAGATTCAACAACTACTCGACAACCTCAAAAAACAATAGGTATGCTCCAGGTGACCCAATCTCCGTTCCTACAGGCTTTGGGGTACGCAATCGTTAACAGCTTGTGGCAATATGCGTTGCTCTGGTTGTTGTACTATTTCATTTCATCTGTAACCCGGCTCTCGTCACACAAGCTCTACAAGGTTGCGCTACTTTTTCAAGTGACCGGATTCGTCTGGTTTTCGGGCACCTTTCTCTACTATTACAATTTTTTTGTACAAACAACAGGCCTTCCCTTTTTTGCTGATATAAACGCGCAGTTTCCTGGCTACTCGGTCAGCGAAAAGATTTACCTGCTGATGGTTAGGGCAGAAGCCTTCCTCCCCTATTTATCGCTGGCATATATGGTACTACTCGCTTTTATGTCGGTTAAGACCATCCACTGCTACAGGAAGACACATCTTATCAGGACCAGGGAAATTGAAAAAGCAGGTATTGACTGGCGGCTATTTACCAGCCGGCTTGCATCACAATTTGGTATCAAAAGAAAAGTAGGTCTTTACCTTTCCCGCTTAGTGGAAAGCCCCGTTACCATCGGTTTTCTTAAGCCGATAATACTTCTTCCCATCAGTGTCGTAAATAACCTGAGCACCGAACAGGTAGAAGCGATCATACTACATGAGCTTGCACACATCAAAAGGCATGACTACCTCGTTAACCTTCTGCTTTCAATCATTGAGATTGCATTATTTTTCAACCCATTCATGCAATTATTAAGCAAGGGCATCCGCCGCGAACGGGAAAATTGTTGCGACGACTGGGTGCTACAATACCAGTATAGCGCTGCCTCTTATGCCCGGGCTCTGCTCAAAATTGCAGTTAACAAGGTGTCACCAAATGCTTCCCTTGGAATGGCTGCGATCGATAACAACCGTGCGCTGCTCACCAGGGTAAAAAGAATGATCGAAAGAAACCAAAAACAGGTGAACTATCGCCGGCAGGTGTTGGCGCTGCTGTGCATTACACTCATATTTGTAATGGTTGCGGGGTTTAGCCCACAAAAACGCACACCAACTAAGGTGACGTCAATTACACAACCCGGGGAACTAAACCAGGCCGTTCCCCTGGAAGCCGAGACTGTGAAGACACATAATATCCTCTTCAACCCCGTTTACTTTCTTGCAGAACCCATCAAAGCTAAACTGGCCTTACCCCAGGTAAAGCCTCCGCGCACCGGGAAAAGCCTTGAAGTTGATAGTCGGGCCAGCAGGGTTGCTGCACAAGCAGTTAATCCGGCTATCTACAACTCCCATGAATTCATTGCCGCAAACGTTCGTTTCGAACTTGAACAGCACTTGAAGAATTTTAAACTTGACTCTGCCAGGCTCAATAGAGAATTGCGCCTATTGGCCAAAGACCGGGCAACGGCTATGAGGTGGCAGGAGCTCGCGGCTGAACTCGAACGGTACAATGCCGGGCTTCAAGCCAAAAACAACCAGGGGTGGAACGCACTGGTAAATACGACTAAAATCGACAAGCAGGTTGAAGGTGCTTTGTTGCAACTTAAAAATTTGCATTTCCGCGAAGATCATAATGAAACTAAATACCGGGTCGTAACACGCCCTAAAACGAAGGTGAATGCTAAAGCTTCATCAACAAAAGATAGAATTGCTCGTGAACAGGAGGCCCGCTGCTATGCTGAGTTGATAAGAGATCAGTCAAAAGAACTAAAAGCCTTACAACTGAGGTTTTCGAACTTCATACTCCCACCATCAACAACCATCAGCTGTTCTGCTTTATCAACCACTCCGATTAAAGGTAAAACGAATCGTACCTACTCCTACGAATATAAAGAGATCCCTAAAGTTCAGGTCCTAACACCCGGGTCGGTCGTTGACGAGCAGGTTACGGAAGAAATCATCGAAGAGATTGAATTGACTGCTCCGCCCGCTACCCGGAAGAAAGTTATCAAACGGTTACGCATCGTTCGGATCTGATCCCCTGTCGCCTTACAGGATTATACTGTTGAAGATCGGCTCTAAAGGCTTTTCATATTATATTACCTGGTCTTCTGTCGTTCAGGTGGCAACCGCTCGCAACGTAAATCGTCTTTCAAAAACCAATTAGCCAAATCCCACCCTCATTTCAGCGAATAAGGAGGTAAAATCCTCGCTATTAATTTTAGCTGGGATTGACAACAGCCTGGCTGCTAATATCTTCCGTTTACACCAATACCTTCCAAGGCTGATAAACACTTAAAGCATCAATCCCTTCGATCAACAATACGTTTGATTGCGGTGACGAAATTCGGTTAGGCTCAACCTGAACGGATGGGAACCCCGGATGAAAATAGCAGGCTGTCCCTGGTTAAAAGATATTGCGCGGACACCAGTCACCATACCTGTTCCCCAGTAAAAAACCGATCAGGATCTCATGTGTTCCCTGGCTCACGGTATTTAAACGTGTGGTAGTATAGTCATATGAATAGCCTACGTTGAAGGTGCTGTTCACATTTAATCCCAGCATTGCGGCATAGCCATACTTAAAGCGGTAGCTGCCTCCCACCCAAAGCAAATCCCGATATTGAAATTTTGCATTTAGGTCGAAGCCGACGGGAATTGGATTAACGTAACGGATCAATGTCGACGGCATAAAACTTACATCATCGCTCAGGAACAGTCTGACCCCGGCAGTTAGAAACATATGTGGTATAAGTTTGCCACCGCTCAGGCGAACCGTATCCTCAGAAAATTTGAGCTTCGAAGGGATAATTTGTTGCGCAGAAAGCCCGACAAAATACTGCGAGGAATAGAGATAAAGTCCCGCACTAACGTCGGGAGTGAGCCTGTTCAGGTAACCACTTCCCGCAACTGATGGATCAACGGGGAATGCAGGTCCGAAATCCAGCTTACTGGTGTTTAGTGTTATACTTTGCACACCGGCTGAGATGCCCGCAGCAAGACTGGTTTGGGCAGAAATCCCGGTATGATAGGCATAGGTGGCCGATGCTCCAAACCTGTTTAGCGGACCGGTACGATCATTCAGCATTGTAAACCCGATACCCTGGTGTGGTTCAGCGGCTGTATACTCCTGGACAAAGGAACGTCCGCGTGGGTTTTCGCCCTCAGCGGCGAAGCCGGTGGCCGTTTCCCTCGGAAAATCTGCTTTCCGGAGTGGAGCATGTATGGTGAGGTATGTGGTTACCGGTGCATCCTGAAGTCCGACCCATTGGTGACGATGGCTGATCTTGACGTCAGTATAATTTTCGATACCGGCAACTGCCGGATTTATGATGTAATTGTTTAGGATATACTGTGTGTAGTGGGGGCGCTGCTGCGCCAAACCTGTTCCGGTGAACAAAGACAGCACAACAAGGCTCACAAAAAATAATTTCATACACTAAAAATAGTTAAATACGCTATCAAAACAGCTCCGCTCACCCCATTTTGTGAAAAGTACGGCAATATGTGTTGCTATCTTAGGATGGTGACAGAGCCGGTGAATGGCTGTTTCCCATTTCTTGGATTAATGATATAATAATACGTCCCGACTGGTAGCTGTTGGTTGTTTACCGTACCATCCCAGGGCCTGTTGTAACCGATAGTGTGGTACACCAATTGCCCATGGCGGTTGAACACATCTACTGTTGCTGCAGGGTATGTTTCAAGATGTTGAATCAACCAGGTGTCGTTTATTCCGTCGCTGTTCGGCGAAAACGCGTTCGGGATTTTTGGACCCGACAGCACACTAACACGTACCTCATCACTTGCACTACAGCCGCCACGTGAGGTAGCTGTGATCCTATAGGTTGCATCGGCAAGTGGCGTGACGGTCGGGCGCCGTAAGGTATCGCCGTTCAGGAACGTTGAAGGCGTCCACTGATACGATAATCCCGTACCTGTAATAGCCGGATCTAACACCACAGAACCACCTTCGAGAACCATGACGTCGGGGCCCGCGTTTACTAAAGGAATAGCATGAACGGTAACCTGACGGATGGCCGTGTCCGAACTACATCCCTCCATGTTTGTCACCACAAGTCTCACGTTGTAGTTTCCTGCTGTTGTATAGTTGCGGCTGGTGTTCTGAGCCTGGGCGGTGGTGCCGTCACCGAAACTCCAGTTCCATGAAGAGAGGTTACTGGTGTTGCTGCTACTTAAATCACTAAACACGAAGTTAGCCCCAACGCAAGCCTCAACTGGTGCAACACTGAAGTCGGCTTTTGGCTGTGGAAGTACCCTGGTCAGGAATTTGGACGTAGTCGTCGAGCAGCCCTCACCCGATGTTACGGAGAGCGTCACATTAAATGGTCCGGGTGTACTGTAACGGTGAACAGGCGATTTTGCGACAGACGTGTTTGAATTGGCAGGGTCTCCGAAGTTCCACTTGTAAGTAAATAAGCTTTCACTGCTGTCTGCAATAGTGGAAACATCGTTAAAACGTGCCTGGCCGTTTGGCAAGCATACGACGCTGGGTAGCGTAAAGTCGACCACCGGTACAGGGTTCACCTGTATCCTTCCGGTGGCAACCTGGCTTGCGCAGCCGCTGTCGGTAATCACCTGCAGACTGGCAAGGTAGGTGCCAGTAGTTGCAAAGTTTCTTGTGAACGGATTACCGGTCGAATATGTCTCAGTGCTGCCGTCACCAAAGTCCCACTTCCACTGGATTATTTTTCCAAAACCTGCAACCGACGAGTCGATGAATGTTGTGGGGCTTCCCACACAGGTGGGCAGCGCAGTTCGCCAACGCGCTAATGGCTGATCAAATACTCTGATGGTTTGGACGGCTGAGTCAGTACAACCGGCATTAGAAACAAATACGTACTTCAAAGTAAAGGTTCCCACGCCGGTAGCAGCCGGGTCAAATAGTCCTGACGGAGAAACACCCGGCCCGCTAAATACGCCGTCACCGGTAACATTGGTGGAAACCTCGGTGAGTTGCCTCGGGGATGAATTGATACAAATTCCCGGCAGGGCTGAAAATGTAACAACCGGATTAGCGTTAACTGTGACCGTTGACACTTTTTCACCCACACAGGAAGTTCCCGAGAATGCCCGAACCTTTACCTGGTAGCTTGACGTTGTTGATGATGCGGGGTATTGATGTGAATACTGTTTATTGTAAGCCGGGCTGCTATCGGTGATCACAACGTTTGGCGCTCCCAAAAGATCCCATACGATTTCGAGCCTGGTGATTTCACCTGGTGACACCGTTGACAGGTTTTGAAGCTGAACCACCTGGTTACTGCACTGACTTCCTGCACTTATAATCGTGAAGTCGGCAACCGGGTTGGCTCCACTCACGACAAGTTGTTTGGATATTGTAGCCGGGCAGCCGGTAGCGGAAGTGACCGTCAGTGATACCGTGTATGTTCCTGCTGAAGTATAATTATGAGATGGGTTTTTTACATCAGAGGTATTTAAATTTCCGGCGCCGGCATTCGGATCACCAAAGTTCCACGAGTAAGAAAGACCTGCCTGGCTCCCATCGGGTAAGAAACTGCTATCGGTGAATGCCGCAGTCGCATCTGTGGCACACAATCGCGGAACGATAAAATTTGGAATGGCGGGCGTGCCGATAATAAGTGTTTTCGATACTGAGCTGCTGCGGCAGCCTTTATCAGATACTACAGTAAGTGTTAACAAATAAGTACCTGCGGAACTGTATGTTTTTGTAAAAGGGTTGCCGTCTGTGTTCGATACAGTGGTGCCATCACCGAAATTCCAAATCCACCGCACAATGGTACCCGTGTTTGCCACGGATTGATCAGTTATCGTGATCGGCTGACCAACGCACGACTCCGGGGAGGTGATGAAAGCAGGCGTAGGTAACGAATTTACGACTACTGTTTTTGATACCGTATCACTCGTGCAGCCCGCAGCAGAGGATGAGGAAAGTTTTACAACATAGCTGCCGGCATCACCAAACCGGTGTTTCGGACTTTGAACAGTATCCCCTGTTCCATCTCCGAAATCCCAGCTCCAGCGAACGATTGATCCACCTGTCAATGTACTTCTATCGGTAAATGAGATGGTATCGCCGAGGCAAGCCTCGCCACCAACCAGGAAGTCTGCCGTTGGTTGTGGCTGTATGGTATTAATCAGCCTGGTCGTATCATCGGTACAACCGTTCTGAGCTGTAACCGTAAGCCTGATGGTGAAAGGACCTGCGGATGTATATAAATGAGTAGGGTTCTCCTCCGCCGATGTTCCGCCGTCTCCGAAGTCCCATGCAAAAGTTAACGCTTGTTCAGAGCCCTCACTGATAGAAGATTGGTTTATAAACGTTGTGTTTGCCAAAGGAAGGCAAATCGAAGGCGGGAAACTAAAAGCGGCGACGGGCGTTGCCCCGATCGTTATTGTTCTTTTGACCGTATCACTCCTGCAACCGGAATTCGACTCCACCACCAATGTTGCGACAAAAGTACCGGCTGTTTTATAAGTGTGTGAAACAGGGTCTCCGTTTGCGGCCGACAAAGCGCCACCATCTCCAAAGTTCCAGCTCCATTTCGTAATCGAGCCCGCTGCTGTTGAAGAACTGTCGGCGAATGTTGTAATCTCGCCGAGGCAGCCAGTCGACACCACGCCAAAGTTTGCCATCGGTGGATTTTGTATAACGATTGTTTTTGTTGTGTCGCTAAAGCAGCCAACATCGTTAACTGAACCATACTTCACGTTGAAGGTGCCCGCGGCACCATATAATTTGCGCGGATTTTTTACTGTATCAATTGTTGCATCACCAAAATCCCACATCCATTTTATTGATTGCCTGGCACCTGGCAGAGTAGCTTCCGAAAACAAAACCGTGTCGCTAAGGCAGCCGTTGTGAGAGAAAGAGAAATCGACCAGCGGTTTATCAAAAACTTCAACCTCGTAGCTGAGCTCCTGCTCGCCCGGGCAACCATCAGAGGTTGGATTACTTACGAACACCTTTACAGGGTAAGTTCCTGCTGCGTCAAACCGGTAAGAACCAGCCAATGTAAACCGACGCAAAGTTTTTCCATCGCGCTGGTATACGCTGTCAGCAACAGGGGCATCGTCTTTTACAACGGCGTTTGGTGCAAGATTCGGATTACCACCAAAATCCCAGGTGATTGAATTCGGTTCATAAGGAAGGGTTATCGCGAAATTGAACGGAGTGGTTTTACAGGTAGCTGCAAAGTTTACGGTGGCATATTCATTTTTGATGGAGACGAATTGGTTGAGGTCCCGAAGGTTTGTGCCCGCATTGTAGCCATACGACTCGGCACTGCCGTAACCGTATGCGATCGCGGTGAAACCGGAGTCTGATCTCAGGTTATGTGCACCTGCTGCAACTGAAAACCTGGCGTAAGAGTAGCTATTGTCTACCGGATGCGGCGAAAAGCTGGAAGCCCTTGCAACATTATCGAGGCGAAAGCTGCTCACGCCCGAGGTTCGGATAACGACATTGATATAATGTTGTGATATTTTGAAACGCGCTGTTGAATTCAGTGTGATATTATTGATGGTTTGTTCAACCGGACTCAGATAAATCATTTCAGGGTCACCAATGTCGGATATGTTATTACAGCCCGTATTGCCGGAGCTGGTGATATACTGTGCAACCAGCACAGGCTGGTCTGATGCAATTACCTTCGGCGTAGTACTTTGAAACTCGTAATAGAAATTGGCTACCAGGTTTGTAAGTCTTACACCATCGACTGTGACTACAGTAGAGGGATCCCCTACCGCAATTCTGTAATAGTTGTTGGGTAACGTTTCAGTAGGTACCGTAACAAATTTTCTTCCCCATGCATTTTTTGGAAATACCTGTTGGAACAGGTTATCCGATGAGGCAGATGGAGAATTATTACAACTGATCGAAAGCCGGCCACTGCCGGAGAATACTGCAATTCGCTTACACGAGGTTGTGCCTGTACTGATGGACCGTATGCGGGTTCCGGTAAGATCTACCCCGGTGTTTTGTGTGGTTTGACCGAGCACGTTGTAAATCTGGCCCTTGTTCAGGTTTACCGTAAACGGAACATTAGCTACGTGAGTTTTAGTTTGGGCGCTCGGTGTTATCTCGACTGTAGTATTGTCTTCCGTTGCAATTACGAAGGCATATGAACTGGCATTGATGGTGTTCGAAACCTGCTTGAAATTTAATGAATAGTAGTCTTGCCCGAGCGTGTTCGTGGGGAAAAGGAGGGTTGCGCCGGAAACGTTTGCATCATAGATGTGGGCGTAAGCAACGATTGGTTTATCGCTGGTGATATGTATACCGGTTGAATAAACTCCCTCAGCAACGAGTCGTGCATCCTGGGTAGCGATCTTCGGCATAAGGGCACTTTCCACTACGTCGTTTGCAGGTACCGTATAAGTTCTTGTCCAATTGAGGGCGGGAATCTCAACGGTAACGTTTGCCGCTACGTCAGAGGTAAAGTACAATACCATCTGCTGGCTGTTTGATGTAACCATCTGAGCATGGTAGCCGTAACCAACCCAAAAGTCCTTTCCTTTATTTGATAGATCCTGAGCAAACCCGTTAAGGATAAAACAAAGCATTAGAACTAATAACGAACCATTTTTCATGAAGGGCGCAAGGGATGATTATGCTGAGCAAATTACGATAATGCGACCTAAAAAACTCAGTCCCCTTCGGAAACCTCAAACCAACCATCAACAACCCGTTCGCGACTATGACGGAAAAAAATCAACAGCTTAGTATAGGTTATCAATTAACGTCAGTATAGTATTGATCATTAGCAACTTACGTCTATACATTAGCTTTGAGCAAAGCCGCAGCATTTGGTCCTTCGCAAAATAGCAGGTCGATAATACTCAGATTTTTCCTGAATCCATGTTTTTCCTGAAACACCTGGGTGTAACGGGTTACCTCGGCATCTGGAACGTCACGAAAGTTTTTGGGTAACCACCTATTGCGGTTATCGACAATGGCACCGCCGTAAAGTGCCTTGAAGCTGCTGGTATAAAATACTTCGCCATCGAATTTCAGCGTTGTTAGTATCCATTTCAGAATAAGAATATTGAAATCAAACAAATTTGGCACCTCAAGCATGAGCAACTCCCGGATCTGGGGACCATAGTATTCGAAGTAGGGTGAACGGGCATAAGCTGACTGAAGGCTTTTCCAATGTTGCCGGTTCCAACCGCCTGAGTAATCTATCTGAACCTGTCGTATTGGGCTGTGCTGCTCGCGGCCAAAGAGGAGGGGAATACTTAATTCAATCTCATTATTGCTGCCGGCGATATAACATCTATTCCTGAAACTCATCTTTTGAAAATTCTCACAGTACTCTAATGCTACATATGTAGCACTAATAAAAGCTTTAAGATAACTAACACATGGAAGATATTGGACTTCAAGTAATTGCATGATAAACTTTTAAACCTTGGCGCACTAATAAGAATCTTGGAATTTCCTCTAACAAAATACATAT
>JASLBT010000023.1 GCA_030146445.1 Segetibacter sp.
TGGAACACAAGCATAATAAAAGGGCGCCCGGTATACGAATAGTAGAGGGTGAGATTTTACAGCTTTTTTTCTGAAGAAAGCATAATAGAACCGTTCATACCTGTGTAATTTGCAGCAGCAATTGCACTCACTTAAAAGATCCGGGTTTTTGCAGCCAGCCACAGGCTCTGCAGGCGCGCGATTTAGTAGAAGAGCACATGAGGGTCGGTGAGAAGGTACGGGCAGGGCTCACCTACTCGTTTCACCGGCGCTTGGTTTCGATTTTTTATATACATCAGGCCTCTTAATTATCAAGGCAAGTACTCCGAACCTAATGAAGATATCGATCATTACCGCAACGTACAACAGCCAGGCAACAGTTGGCGATACGATACGCTCGGTTAATAACCAGAAATATAAGAACATCGAACATATCATAGTAGATGGTGCATCTACCGACGATACATTGAAGATCGTTAAAGAGTCGCATCGTGGCCCCATGGTTTCGGAGCCCGACAAAGGTATCTACGACGCCATGAATAAGGGAATTGCAATGGCCACAGGCGATGTAATTGGGATCATCAACTCCGATGACTTTCTCGCTAACGACGAGGTGATTGAAAATGTGGTTAAAACGTTCCAGTCCGAAATGTGCGATGTGGTGTACGGTGACCTCGTTTATGTCGATCCCGTGGACACAGACAAAGTACTCAGGAGATGGATCGCGGGGAAATATGTTCCAAGCCAGTTTTTGCAGGGCTGGATGCCTCCTCATCCCACTGTTTTCGTAAAAAAGAAACTATACTCGAAATATGGCGGCTTCAACCTCGATTTAAAAAGTTCAGCGGACTACGAGTTGTTATTGAGGCTGCTTTTCGTAAATAAAGTGAAGGTAAAGTACCTGCCGGGGGTACTTGTACGCATGCGCTCCGGAGGCCAAAGCAACCGGTCGTTCCAGAATAGGCTAACAGCGCACAAAGAAGACTACCTCGCCTGGAAAATCAATGGTCTCTCACCGAGGTGGTATACGCTTATGATGAAACCGGTGCGTAAGATCAAGCAATTTATCGTGATCGACCGGTAACACAATTCGCCCACTGGATATCATAGATTATCCCGGATCAGGCGTAGCTGCCTGGAAGCACTTCAATATTTGCTGCTTTACCTGGATTTGTGCTGTTTGCTGGCAATTAAGTTGGCAAACCGACCCTCTTCCGAGGAGTTCTGTAAAAAACCGGCTGCATTACAAACCTGCCGCTCCACCTGGCGGGGCAACAAAATTGAATCGTTAATTTCTGCTGGTTACATCATCTTCCGGGCCGGACGGAACGTACTATTTCAATTTCTCTCTTAATTTCATATACTTTAGTTTTGCGCTCCAATAAATAACCCTTAATGAAAGATTTTGCGAGAATTGGATTCCTGTGTGTTGTTTTTCTAGGTTTCTTTCAAATCACCCAAGCCCAGGACATGTTTAAGCTCAAAGACCTGAGCAGGGTTAATGTAGATGCTTTGACAGATGAGGAGGTGCTTCGTTATAGGGATCAGTTCCGGGCTTCCGGGATAACTGAGACCCAGGCCGAACAGCTGGCAATTCAAAAAGGGCTACCATCCTCTGAACTACTTAAGTTGAAAGCCCGAATCACCAGGCTTGAAAATCAGGGACCGGGTAAAGTTACCGCACCACCAATAAAAAGGGGGGCTGATACCGTGTTGCCGGTCCGGGAGCGACGCGACAAGGAAAAGGATAAGGACACCGTGAAGAGCCTGATCTTCGGTAGTGAACTGTTTAGAAATAATACCCTCTCTTTCGAACCTAATGTACGGATCGCATCTCCAAAAAACTACACTTTAGGGCCCGACGACGAAGTACTTATTGATGTTTATGGCTACCAGGAAGTGAATTACCGGCTGACGGTAAGCCCGGAAGGGACAATTGTGATCCCTTATGTTGGGGTAATTACCGTTTCCGGATCTACAATTGAGCAGGCAACGGTTCGGATCAAGGACCGGATGAGCCGGAACGGCTACGCGAGCCTCCGCAGCGGCCAGTCGAAGCTGGTGGTCAACGTAGGAAAAATCAAAAGCATACGCGTTACTGTTGTTGGAGAAGCAAGACGCCCCGGCAGTTATACCGTTTCTTCACTTTCAACTATGTTCAACGCCCTTTATGCGGCTGGTGGAATAACCGACCGGGGCTCGTTCCGCACCATCCAACTCGTGCGCAGCGGTAAAGTCGTAGATACCCTCGATGCTTATGACTTTCTTTTACGTGGAGACCTTTCACATAATGCAGGCTTGATGGACCAGGATGTGGTACTCATACCCGTGTCGGAAGCACTTGTTGAAGTAAGAGGTGAAGTAAAGAGACCGGGTATATATGAGATCCTGCCGACGGAAAACCTGAATGACCTGTTTAGGTTCACGGGCGGCTTTGGTAATGAAGCTTATACAGCTGGTATTCATGTTGAGCAGGTTACGGAAAAGCAGCGACAACTGCGCGATGTAAGCAGACAGGAATTTGCGAGTTTCACCCCCGGCAGAGGGGATATTGTTTACGTAGATAAAATACTCGATAAATTCGTAAACCGGGTAACCATCAGGGGAGCAATCATGCGTCCCGGGGCTTATGAACTTACGCCTGGATTGACCATCGGCGCCCTGGTGCGCAGGGCAGAGGGTTTGCGGGAAGACGCATTAAAAGACAGGATAATTATTTTACGCAGCCGCGAGGATATGACGGTCGAATATATTCCCGTTCAGATAAACGAGGTTTTAGCCGGGCGGGAAAACGACCTGCTACTGAAAAAAGAGGATGTAATCACCATTGCTTCAGTCTTCGATTTCAAAGAGAATTACACGGTAACTATCCAGGGAGAGGTTCGGAAACCCGGCGTGTACAGGTATGTGGACAGTGCTACGCTCAAGGATCTCTTGTTTGAAGCGGGCGGCTTAACAGATGCAGCTGCACCTCAGCAAATTGAGATCGCGCGGCGCCTGAATTCCGATACGATAACGGCCAGTGACCAGCGTGTCTCACAGATCATCGAGGTTTCTTCGGAACGGGACCTTCGTGTAAGGAGTAACGAGGTTAAAATTGCACCATGGGATATTGTGATTGTCCGTACCAAGTTGGGCTACAAACCGCAGGTTACAGTAAGGCTCGACGGTGAAGTGCAGTATCCCGGTGTTTACGTTTTGCAAAGCAAATCCGACAGAATTAGTGATATAATCAGCCGCGCCGGTGGCCTTACCCCACAGGCAAATTTGCAGGGCGCTTATCTTAGTCGTATAAACGTGAGTGAACGCGACAAAGATGTTAATATTCAACGCGTCAAGAAAGTACAGGCGATGTCAAGAGATACCACCGACAGCCTTATCAAACAGGTTTCGAAACCTTTGGTAAAGATCGGGCTGGACCTCGACAAAATTCTTAGTGCACCTCACCAGGGAGAAGACATGATGCTGCAGGAAGGCGACGTGCTGAATGTTGGCCGGCACACGTTCGAAGTAAAAATTAACGGGGAAGTGCTTTTTCCGACACAAGTGGTATTCAAACCCGGTGCAGACGTACGCTACTATATCGATAAGGCCGGGGGGTTTGCCGAAAACGCCGTCAAAAAGCGAACGTATGTGCTTTATGCGAATGGCTATGCAGCAAAAACACGCAAATTCTTGTTTTTTAAGAATTACCCGGAAGTAAGGCCCGGGTCAGAGATACTCGTGCCACTCAAACCAGAGCGGAAAGGCGGTCTTTCTACAGGTGAGCTAATCGGGTTGACTTCAGGATTAGCAACAATATTAACCCTGATTATCACCCTTACACGATAAAGATAATCCGGATGACATCCCTTCAAATTGAAAATAGCATCTCATCACTAAACAACGAGGAGTACCAATGAGTGAGTCGGGAGAAGAGGTAACGATGCACGATTTCAAAAACATCCTTAAAGGGTGGTTCAAATATATTTTGTCGAAATGGGTGATCATCGGCATTGTAGGAGTGATATCCGGGATCTGCGGAATTCTATATGCCTGGTTCCAGAAGCCGGTATATACAGCTGAAATAACGTTTGCTTCGGAAAATACCAGTGCATCGAGGTTGGGTGGTTACGCCGGTCTTGCGGCACAATTTGGCGTTGACTTAGGCGCAGGGGGCGGAACTGTTTTCGAAGGAGAGAACCTGATGGAACTGCTGCGCAGCAGGCTACTCGTTGAAAAAACCTTGTTGAGCCCGGTTTCCGTTGATGGGAAACAGGAACTCTTAATCAATTATTACATCCGTATAAATCAACTGGATAAGGAGTGGGATAAGCGTCCCGGTTTAAAGGGCTTTCGGTTCACCAGCGATCAAAAGCCCGGAATTCGTCAGCGGGACAGCTTACTGAAACATTTCAGTAGGGGCATAATCGAAAACAGCCTTGTAATTGGAAAAGTGGATAAGAACTTAAACCTGATTTCCATTACAATGACGGACTATGACGAGCTGTTCGCAAAAATATTTGTTGAACAGCTTGCTGAAAATGCCATCCAGTACTATATCGATTACAAGGTGCAGAAGTCGCGACAAAATGTTGCTATCCTTCAGCGACAAACTGACTCCATCAGGAGTTTGCTCACCGGGAATATCGTATCGGTAGCAGTATCGAATGATTTGAACGTAAACCCGGTCAGGCAAGTAGTGAGAGCAAATGTGCAGCGTAAACAGGTAGACGTTCAGGTGAACAGCCAGGTTTACGGAGAACTGCTGAAACAACTTGAGTTTTCCAAAATAACCCTTCGGCGCGAAACTCCATTGATCCAATTAATCGATACGCCTACACTTCCACTCGATAAACAAAAAATGGGACGAATGAAAGCTGCCATTATATTTGGTGTGCTCGGAGGTGTAGTTATGGTACTCATCTTGCTTCTCAGAAGGATATTCGCTACTTAAATAGTATCAAAGGTTTGCTCAAAAGAATGCTCCATTCACATTTTAGTGTTTATTTAAAACAGGTCGGGCAAATACGTTTTCAACAGCTGATTGTAAATCGGCAGGTCAAGAACATCTTCTTTTCACTTGTTTTCAGGGTCGGCGCCCTTTTAAGCAATTTTCTTATTGTACCTCTTCTGCTCAGCCGCTTTTCCAACCTGGAATATGGAATTGTTGTTACGATACTTTCCATCTCAACCTGGTTTACGTTTATAGACTTTGGTCTGGCGAATGGACTGAAAAATAAGATTTCTGAGTCTTTGGCCAACAACGACCATGTAAACGTAAGAAAATATATAAGTACAGCCTATTTGACCCTTCTTAAGGTGGTCATCTGTTTTGCGGCATTGCTACTGGTAGCACATCAGTTTGTCGATTGGAATTACCTGTTGGAGGGACCGGAACCACTAAGATCATCTGTAAACCTGCTTGTACTGTATGGTTTGCTATTGTTTTTCGGTAAGATTATCGTCGAACTGATCAACCCGGTTTTACTCGCATTTCACAAAACTGCTGTTTCATCGCTGATCGGTTTTGTGTCACAGCTTGGTATCTTACTAATCTGCTACTTGTACAAATTCACCAACATTAACTCGCTCCTTCAGTATGGATTAACCTTCTTCTGGGTTCCGCTGGTTGTCGTAGCTGCTTTCAGTGTATACTTCTATCTTGGACCCCTAAAGAACGTAGCGCCATCTGCAAGGTTTTTAGAGACTCGCTACCAAAAAAATCTTCTAAAACTCGGGGGCAGTTTCTTTATAATTCAAATTGCTGTGATGATCATCTTTACGACAGATAACCTGATCGTGGGAAAAATATTCGGTTATGAAGAGGTTGGCAGGTATAACATAGCGTTTCGCTACTTTAATATTCCGCTAATGGTGCTTGCAATTATGCTTACGCCCTATTGGCCGATCTTTTCCGAATGGTTTGTGGCAAGGAACTTTCATGGTGTTAAGCGTATGATGAACCGGCTACTTTGGGTGTGGATAGCATTCGTTATTGTTTCTGTTGCGATGTTATTTTCGGCAACTTTCGTGTATAGAATATGGGTTGGGCCAACAGTAAGCATTCCCTTAATCCTGAACATCGGCATGTTCCTTTTCGCGATTATAAGCGGCTGGAACAGCATTTTCGCAACGTTCATTAATAGTACCAATAAATTAAGATTACAACTTTACAGTTGCGTTGTCGCAGGTGCGCTAAATGTGCCGGTTTCGGTTTACCTGGCAAAACATACTTTTCTTGGTCCTGCGGGAGTGATTTACGGTACCTGTATCTGTTTGATATTAAGCTCGGTTTGGGCACCCATACAATATTATAAACTGGTGAATAATCGGGCAGGAGGAATATGGAACAAATGAATTGTAACATCTGTGGCAATGAAAGCACGCTGCTTTTTCGCGCTACAATTCTGAACAAGTACCTTGCCGGGTATTTTAAGTGTAAAGCCTGCCATTTCATTCAAACAGAGCACCCTTATTGGTTAAATGAGGCATACGCTTCCGCAATCACCTCGTTGGACCTTGGCCTTTTATCACGAAACCTGGTTTTGATCCCAATAACTTCGGCACTGATCAATAGAACCTTCGACCAGGCAGGAAAGTTCATCGACTACGGCGGTGGTTATGGCGTTTTTACCCGCCTTATGCGCGACCAGGGATTTGATTATTATCGTTACGACATCCATTGCGAAAACCTGTTTGCGAAACACTTCGATATCGCCGACCTGGAAGCAGGCATGCAATTTCAGTTGGCGACTGCATTTGAAGTTTTTGAACACCTGGCTAATCCCAAAGAGGAACTGGAAAAGATGTTGTCAATGACCGACTCTGTTTTCTTTTCTACCGAATTGGTGCCTGCAGGTGTTAACGAGTCTAAAGATTGGTGGTACTTTATGCCGGAAACGGGCCAGCACATCTCTTTTTATTCGGTGGAGAGCCTGAATCATTTAGCCAGCATTTTTAAGCTGAATTTATATACAAACCGGTTTAACCTTCATTTACTTACGAAAAAGAAAATATCGCCGCTTACTTTCAGGCTACTGACACGGTACAAAGCGGCAAAAATTTACAACCGGGTTTCTGACCGGAAGGAGTCGTTGTTAATGAAAGATTATCACCAGGTTTTACAAAAACTGCAACGGCAGGGTTAATCACAAAAGCTGCATGTACAAAGTGAGTTTTTCCTTAAAGCTCCAGCTACCATCAGCAATACCCCGCTCACATGTTTAACGAATGCTGTCTAAAAATAAATTTCTGCCATAAAGTATGAAGACAGCGATTATTACGGGTATAACCGGGCAAGATGGAGCCTACCTGGCCAAGCTTCTTCTCGGGAAGGGTTATGAAGTAATCGGTGTTACCCGGAATGTCAGCAAGATCAGCAGGTTTCGGTTCCAATACCTGGATATTGCCGATGCAATACAAATCGTGGAATACGATCTTATGGACCTCTCGAGCGTCATTAAGCTCATCCGGGAGTATAGGCCCGACGAGTTTTATAATCTTGCCGCACAAAGTTCCGTGGGTCAATCGTTTGCCCAGCCGATAGGTACCCTGCACTTTAACATCATCTCAGTTTTGAACATTCTGGAGGGCATAAGGATAATGAATCCAACAACCCGCTTCTACCAGGCTTCAAGCAGTGAAATGTTCGGTAAAGTAGAAAACCTTCCGGTTACCCTGCAAACGCAGATGCACCCATTGAGTCCATACGCCATCTCGAAGGCTTCGGCACACTGGATTGTCGTGAACTATCGTGAAGCATATGGTCTTTTTGCATGTAATGGAATACTGTTCAACCATGAGTCATTCCTGCGGGAGGGTAACTTTTTTGTAAAGAAAGTGATCCGGGAAAGCATTCTCAATAGGCATAATGCGGGGTGGAAGTTGCAGGTTGGCAATCTTAATGTGAAAAGAGACTTTGGTTATTCACCAAAGTTTGTTGAGGCTATGTGGCTTATCGTACAACAGGAAAAGCCCCGTGACCTCATTATTTGTTCGGGAAAAAGCATACTCTTGCACAACATAGTTGAGCACATCTTTTCAAGGCTGAACCTCGATATCAACACACAACTTGTCATCGATGAAAAGTTGTTTCGACCGGTTGACATCGAAGACATTTATGGCGACAACACCGAGTCGAAAGCCGTGTTGAATTGGAACTATGACCTTGACTTCATGGATGTACTGGATATGTTAATAGAAGAAGAACTCAGGTATTTGGAATCTTCCGGGGGATTAATGGAAACCAGGTAACTTAAACTAAAGGAAAAGGAACATATGAAGGTTTTATATGATCATCAAACTTTTAGTTTGCAGGATTATGGAGGTATTTCCCGGATATACACTGAATTGCTGAAATTCGCACCAGCTCACCCCGAAATACAGACAGAACTTTCTTTATTGCTTTCTAACAATGCTTACCTCGAAGAGTTAAAGAATGTCCCGTACAGGCACTTTCTAAAAAGCTGGGACTCTTATCACAAGACTCGTGTAATGATGTTGATAAACCGCATTTACACGATTGCTAAGCTAAACACCACCAAGGTCGACATATTTCACCCAACTTATTACGATCCGTATTTCCTGAAGTTTTTAAAGGGAACCCCGTTTGTAGTTACCTTCCTGGACCTTATACATGAACGTTTTGGCAACCGTTATTCGCAACTCGCGGATGATAAACAAATGTTTAGCCGAAAGAAAATCATGTTGCAACACGCCGCGAAAGTTATTGCGATTTCTGAATGTACAAAGAGGGATATTGTTGAGGTCTTTGGTACTGATCCCGCTAAGATAGAAGTGATTTACCTTGGAAACTCCCTCCGGGTGGATCCGTCGAAAGGTATTTCGCCCCTGGTTCAAGGCGAATACCTGTTATTTGTCGGCAACCGGGGAACCTATAAAAACTTCGATTTTTTCCTGGAGTCGTCGCGTGATCTACTATTAGAATCAAAGGGCCTGAAGGTTGTCTGCGCGGGTGGGGGCAAGTTCTCACAACAGGAACAGGAAAAGCTCAGGAAGCTCGAACTTTCCGCCCGGGTGCTTCATGTTCCTGTGGTAAACGACGATACGCTGATTAGCTTATATAAAAACGCAGTTTGCTTCATATTCCCCAGCCTGTACGAAGGATTCGGGATCCCCGTTCTCGAAGCTTTTTCCTGCGGCTGCCCGATCGTACTTAGCAATCGTGGATCACTGCCCGAAGTGGCAGGCAATGCCGCTTTGTATTGTAATCCCGAAGATGCTAATTCAATAGCAACACAGGTGACCGCGTATCTGAATGACTCCTCGCTTCGTTCACTTAAGTGCAATGAGGGCTATCAACGCCTTGGCTTGTTTTCGTGGGCGAAGACGAGTGCTGAAACGTTTGCATTATACAAGTCGCTGGGGCGAAAATAATCTATGGCGAAATCCGTTGCCCGTATCACCATTATTACTGCAGTGTTTAACGCAGCTGCTGCCCTGGAACACACGATCCAAAACGTCAGGAACCTGGGCTATAACCCTATGGATTTTATAATTGTAGATGGCGGATCAACAGACGGCACGCTTGAAGTAATTCACCGATATCCCGCGGTAGTAACCAAATGGATCAGTGAGCCGGACAAAGGGGTGTACGACGCGATGAATAAAGGATGGAAGCTTGCAGTTGATGAAAGCTACATCTTGTTTCTGGGGGCAGGAGATAAGGTTATTTCGCTTCCATCGGAACTTTCCGGCAGGTACGATGAAGTGGTATACGGCCACGTTTATAAAGGAACTTCCCTTTTTAAATCGGCATACAGCTTTAAACTTAAACTGGGAAATACATTGCACCACCAGGGGCTTCTTGTTCCGAAGAAGCTGCATATAGCGCCTCCATTCGATCTTTCGTTTCCGATATATGCCGACTTCGATTTTAATCAAAGGCTGGATAAGCGGGGAGTCAACTTCCGGTTTGATAGCGCGTTCAAAGGTTATGCAATGCCCGGCGGAGTAAGCGCCGTGCAAAATAATGCTGAAATGTCGGCAGTCGTCCGAAAGAACTATGGATTTGCAGCGAGATATGCTGCAAGGCTTTTTTATGGTCTGCAGAAAGTAAAAAGTACATTTTGTTTTAAAGACTCAGAACCGTAATTTTGACCGAAATCACTGTTGATCTACAACGGTGGTTTGCAAACGGGTAAACACCAATAACCTATACATTATTTTATAACTAACTGTGTCTCACTTGTGTGAGGTTCCAGGTCGTAAAAAGGTTTGAATTCCGGTATTAGATATCTAATAGAGTTCGATTCCGGAAGTTATCATCCAATATTCTTTTAATAGAGAAAATAATGTTTGAAGTTCAAAATCTTATTGGTGTTGTAGTTATCTATAATGTCAACGTGCAGGAAACTTTAACCCTCCTGACACTGAACGACGCGGCTGCCTTTGCGGGAGTGAAGTTGGATATGATCATTTATGATAACAGCACTTCGGCGCAGGAGGTGTCGTCTGGTCTTTTCAGTAACCTAAATTGTCACTATTTCCACGATACCAGTAACCCGGGCGTTAGTGCTGCCTACAACTATGCAGCAAATGAGGGGCGTACGAGAAACAAAAAATATATCCTGTTATTGGACCAGGACACGAGCTTTCCGGCAGACACCCTTGTCAAATACATGGATGGCTTAAACTCAAACCCCGACGTAAACTTGCTTTGTCCAATTCTTCACACGCCAAAAGGCATCTTCTCCCCATCTAAATATTATTTCCGCCGCGGTGTAATATGGAAAAACGTTGGACCGGGAAAGTATTGCCTTAAGAACCGCTCTGCATTAAATAGTGGAATGTTAATTAACCTGGAGGCATACCACGCAATCGGCGGTTATAACCCCGATATTCAACTGTATTTTAGCGACTTTGACTTTCTGAACAGGTTCAAAAAACGATTTAAAGAAATGGTGGTTGTGGATATTCGATGTACACACACCCTGTCGGATATCGTAAAAGGCGACTTGTTTTCTGCTGTAAGCAGGTTTACTTACTACGTCCATGGCTCGTATAACAGCGTACTGTGCTTCAAGGATTATTCGTTCCTTTTCCTTACAATCCTGTTAAGATCACTCAAATTGAGCCTGCGATACAGGAATACCCAGTTTTTGAGTATCTTTTTCAAAAAGTACCTGATTGAGAGAATATTTTAAGCTATCAATAAACGCCCTTTTATATCCGCTTGTGTTTGTGCTTCTGCTGGATCCGGCGGATAAAATACTTCATCTTAAACTACCCTTATTCGCGCTGATCGTAGGTCTATGGTTACTGGAGAAGGTTGTATCAAATTCCATCAGAACAAAGAAGGACTCCCTGGTTTTAATCCTGGTCTTTTTTCTTATTTCCATCACCGGGATTTTTGTTGCCCTTTTACAAAACAACTTTGCAGATCAGGGGTTCGCCTTTGGTTTTCTGAAGTCACTTGTTGTGCTGGTTCTTCTTTTCCTCATAGATGATTATGGTTTGAGAGTAGACACTGTCCTCATCAGAACTTCGATAGTATTACCGATGATGACGTTCGGTGTTTTTTTCATCTTTTTGTATGGCTCACCGGACTTTATCCACCAGACATTCTTGTTTTTTGCCGAAGAAAACGGCGCTGCGGCTTTCTCGTTGAGAAACTTTTATGGATTTGAGTTATCAATGTTTTTCTTCAAAACGTCGCCTTTGCTGGTTTTCCCAATGGGTTATTACACGTATAAGCTCATGAAGGGCGCCAACCCCCTTCGCGATACGTTCCTCGTTATGATCTTTTTAGTCACCATGATCCTGTCGGGAACAAGGGCTAATATATTATCGGCTTTTTTGATCTTATTCATCGTTGTTTTTGTCGGTTTAGCAAATAAGAGAAACAAAATTCCGCTGTTACTTGCATCAATCGTACTTGTATACGTCGTAGCCCTTTTCATATCAAAAGCGTCATTTGGAAGGGCCGACGTATCGCAACAAGCTAAAGCCGAACACATCGATGCTTATGTTAAACTGTTTAACAACAACCCGGAGTACCTGATATGGGGACAAGGATTGGGCAGCATCTTTTATTCCCGCGGCTTCAGGAACTTTGTTCCGCAATCCGAGCTCACCTATATCGATCTTGTTCGGATGTTTGGCATACCGCTAGGCTTGATTTTTATACTTTTCACCTTTTACCCTGTGTTCAGCTTGTTGCAGCTGATGAAAAGGCGAAAAGAAGTTTTTTATTCGTTGATCAGTTACACCGCTTATCTTTTTATTGCCGGAACCAACCCACTTTTGATTAGTTCAACTGGAATGCTTGCGATTTTGTCGGTATTTTCGACCATAAACTATGCAAACAGTTCTTTTTCAAAGCCTTTGGTAAGCAGTAGAGTGCAAGCCGTTTAACTTTTCGGTTTTTCTATTGTTGACTTTTGAACCTTCATCAACTAAATTCGCCACTCGGAAGTGACAATCGTAGTAAAAAACACCTTTTTATTTGTTAGGACAATGACGGTTTAATTACTTAATTAAAGCATCTTTGAAAAAATCCCGGAGGTAGTTAAAACAATTAATATGTATAATTACGCTTTATAACCTATGCTAGTTTCTGTGTGTCTTGCAACATATAATGGTGAGAAGTATATTAGAGAGCAAATTGAGTCCATTCTGAAGCAACTCCAGGCCGACGATGAATTGGTGATAACAGATGATGCTTCCGTTGATAATACCGCAGAGATCATCCGGTGTGTTCAAGATGACAGGATCGTATTTATCCAGAACAACAATCGTCTGGGCGTTATAAAGAATTTCGAAAAGGCTCTAAAGGTTGCACGTGGTGAATATATTTTTTTGAGTGACCAGGACGATGTTTGGCTGGATGAAAAACTACAGACCTTTTTGCGTTATCTCCAGAAGTCCGATATCATTGTATCCGATGCGATTATTGTAAATGCCCAGCTGGAGGTACTGCATGCTAGCTTTTTCAGGCTGAAAGGAGTTCGAAAAGGATTACTTAGAAATTTTTACAAGAACAACTATATGGGTTGCAATATGGCATTTCACCGGAAGGTGCTGTCCATTGCGTTGCCGTTCCCTGATGACATACCCATGCATGATATCTGGCTGGGAATCATCGGCGAATTATTCTTCACAACACGGTTTATTCCCGAGAAATTAAACCTTTATCGCCGTCACTCTTATAACGTCTCCCAGGCTGGTTCAACATCTCCTTTTAGTTTAATACAAAAGATCAAGTTCCGGATTAACCTCCTCAAATATGTTCCCCTCCTGTTTGTCAGGAAGTATTTCCCTCAAAAGCGACGACCAGTGCCCCGCGCAACAGAAAAAATACACTAATGGCCGGCCACTTCGGTATAAATATTGCTTTTTTAAGAACGGCATACGTATACCTATGCGTAAAGGTGTCGTCGTTTTGAAGGGTTTAAAGGGGTCTGGCCTTCCTATAACCTGGTAAAACAGGTATTGGAGCGTTCATAAAACCCCATTCAGGACGATATACCTTGGTGCAGGATGTAAAGTACGCGCCAATTATTTCTTCACATAAAAGCGAATGTTATCAAAAGCTTACTCTTTTTACCCGTGTTAATGCTTTGCGTGCTCGGGTGTGCCCAAAAACCGTTGCTCCTTATTTCAAACAGCAAAAGCGACTACTCCATTGTCGTCAGGCCCGACGCTACCGACATCGAGAAACAGGCAGCAGATGTTCTGCAGAAAAACTTGATTAAAGTAGCACAATGCAGGCTACCCATCGTTAGCCAGGAAAAACCATCATCGGCTAAACAGATCATTATTGGTAAAACAAACAAGCTAACGGCCACAGACACCAAAGGGCTGGAGCTCGACGCGGTTTTAATCAAATCAGATAACAACACCATCATTCTTACGGGCGGCAACAGGAAAGGTGCTTTGTACGCGGTATACACGTTTCTTGAAGACGTTATTGGCTGCCAAGCCTATAGCGCCAACCAGATTTACATTCCCCGAAAGAATACCATTTCAATACCTGCACCTTTAAATCTCAAACAGGTTCCTTCTTTTGCATACCGCATGCTTTTTTATCCCGACATTCGTGACACCGAATACGCAGATTGGAGAAAGGTGAACTACTTCTATGAAGACTGGGGGTTATGGGTGCACTCATTTTCCACGCTTCTGCCCGAAAGCGAATATTTCGCAACTCACCCGGAATACTTTGCTCTTGTTAATGGAAAACGTAATCCAGCCCAGATTGACCCAAGCAATCCGGCGGTAATAAGGATTGTTACCCAGAATTTAAAGAAGCTAATCGACGAAAAACCAGACGTTAAGTTCTGGAGTGTTAGCCAGAACGATAACGAGGAATATTGTCATTGTCCCGCTTGCAACCGAATAAATACGCAGCAGGAAAGCCCCCAGGGAGCATTGTTAACGTTTGTTAATGCGGTGGCAAAAAGCTTTCCCAACCAAATCATTACGTCCCTTGCTTACGGCTATTCCGAGAAACCCCCGAAAACGATCGTACCAGCGAAAAATGTGATGATTATGCTAACGGCAGCTTCGATCTCGGATCGCCGCAAACCCGTAACCTCTCAAAGTTCCCCCCTGATACAAAACTTCAAAAAATGGTCAACGATTTCTAATCACCTGCTCATATGGGACTACGTGGTTCAATTCGAACACACCACATTGCCTTTCCCTAACCTGAACAGTTTACAACCCAATATGAGGTTTTTTGCCTCAGGCAACACGGATTATATGTTTGTTCAGGGAACTGGTGATATTGTAGGAGAATTTTCTGAGCTGAAATGTCACCTGATCAGCAAACTGATGTGGAACAAAGACATTAACGTACCTGCAACTATCAAGCAGTTTCTTACGAATTTTTATGGCGAAAAGGGGGGTGCTTATGTACAACAATACCTGGATTTGTTACAGAAAGAAGCAAATGCAAGCAGTGCACCTTTATACACGTCGGGCACATTAAAAGGTGCGCTATCAAGCTATCTTTCGGTAGATAAAATCAGTACTTACAAAGCAATATTTAAACAAGCTTTTGCTCAGGTAGATCCTAAAACGGTTTACGGAAAACGACTTTCCAAGGAATATGCTACATTACTGTATGCTGAACTCGAAAATCTTCAACCCACAGCTACTACTACACGGCAAACTTCCCGCTCGGCTGCCCGTTCGAATACAAAAGAGATCCTCGACGAGTGGTACAAAAGAGTTAAAGACGCAGACATCCAGTTTTTAAACGAAGGCAGGATGGGTATTGACGACTATTATAATACATATGCCGCCAAACTCAATGCCCCCTAGACACTTTTCCCCGTTTTAACATTCCGGAATCCTAGTTATATAGGATTTACTTTGATACTTTTGCCCAAAATTCCGGTTTGTGCATTCTACAAGCAACATTCGTCCCCTCGATTTCGTCTTGTAAGCGCTCCTGGGAAACCAAAAACGGCTTGCTGGCAGCTGTTTCAGTGATTTGAAACGGGATCATCCTCGTATTACATTGTACATTTTTACGGGTTAACAGTCCGATTGCCTTAGAGATTGTTCCATTAATGAAATAACAGTTTGATTTGACATCTAGCAAAGGGTAAAGCAAATACACTTTAATAGCTGTTGATACGTTATAGTATACAATGGAATGGCATAGGGAACCTGGGTTCGCAGGCATGCCTGTGCGACAGATCGGAAAATAACAGCCAGAATTAAATAATTAAATTTAAAATTGCAGCAATTCTAATTACAAATGAAAAAAGCTCTGATCACGGGTATTACGGGCCAGGATGGCGCCTACCTTGCAGAATTACTACTCAGTAAAGGATATGAAGTTCACGGTACCAAACGGAGAAGTTCTTTGTTTAATACTGACCGTATTGACCACCTGTACCAGGATCCACACGTGTCTCACCGCAACATGGTTCTGCATTATGGTGACCTCACGGACTCAACCAACCTGATCCGCATTATCCAGGAGGTTCAGCCCGACGAGATTTATAACCTTGCAGCAATGAGCCATGTACAGGTCAGTTTCGAAACACCCGAATACACGGCTAACGCTGATGGTATCGGAACCCTTCGCCTGTTGGAAGCAATCAGGTTATTGGGGATGATCAAAAAGACCAGGATATACCAGGCATCTACATCAGAATTATATGGTTTGGTTCAGGCGGTTCCGCAGAGCGAAACAACTCCCTTTTATCCAAGGTCACCATACGCTGTCGCAAAGCTTTACGCGTACTGGATAACGGTAAACTACCGCGAAGCTTACAACATGTATGCTTGTAACGGTATTTTATTCAACCATGAATCTCCGCTTAGAGGCGAAACCTTTGTAACGCGAAAGATCACCAGGGCGGTTGCAAAGATTGCGCTTGGTTTGCAGGATACTGTTTATTTGGGTAACCTGAATGCACAACGCGACTGGGGTCATGCAAAAGACTATGTAGAAGCAATGTGGCTGATCCTTCAACAGGAAGTTCCTGAAGATTTCGTTATTGCAACCGGGGTAACAACTACTATCCGCGAGTTTATTCATATGGCTTTCGACAACGTTGGCATAGAGGTGGAATTCTCGGGTGAAGGAGTTGATGAGATTGGTGTGGTTAAATCGTGCAACCGCGAATACCAAATTCCCGAGGGCACCGTGGTGGTGAAGGTTGATCCGCGTTATTTCAGGCCAACCGAGGTTGAGTTGTTGATCGGCGACGGAACAAAAGCAAAAGAGAAGCTGGGGTGGACACCAAAATACACTTTATCGGAGCTCGTTCAGGAAATGGTAGAAGCCGACATCCAACTGTTCCGCAGTGAAGTTCTGCTGAAAGAGAGTGGCTTCGTAATTAAAAATCAATACGAATAATGGAGAAAGACGCCAGGATATACGTTGCAGGTCACCGTGGTATGGTTGGAAGCGCACTCATTCGCAAGATGAAGGCGGAAGGGCACAGTAATTTCATATTCCGGAATTCTGGTGATCTTGACTTGCGTAGCCAACAGGCTGTCCGCGATTTCTTTTCGCTTGAAAAGCCAGACTATGTGTTCCTGGCGGCGGCTAAGGTTGGCGGAATTCATGCAAATAACGTTTATCGAGCAGAGTTTTTGTACGATAACCTGATGATAGAAAGCAACGTCATTCACACGGCTCACGAGCACAAAGTGAAGAAGTTGCTGTTCCTCGGATCATCCTGTATTTATCCGAAGATGGCTCCGCAGCCATTAAAGGAAGACTACCTGTTGACCGGGCCGCTGGAGGAGACAAATGAGCCGTATGCGATTGCAAAGATTGCAGGTATTAAACTTTGTGATGCTTACCGCGCACAGTATGGCTGTAACTTCATTTCGGTGATGCCAACCAATCTTTTTGGTCCGAACGATAATTACGATCTTCATGGCAGTCATGTGTTGCCTGCTTTGCTAAGAAAGATTATCACCGCGAAGAACCAAAATGCAAGCTCGGTTGAAATCTGGGGCAGTGGAAAACCGTTACGTGAGTTCCTGCACGTCGACGACCTGGCTCATGCCTGCTATTACCTGATGGAGAACTATGATGAGCCGGGGCTGGTTAACATTGGAACCGGAACGGACATCAGCATTATGGACCTTGCTAAGATGATCAGCGGCATTGTAGGTTTCAACGGTGAAATAAAAAACAACCCGGAGAAGCCAGATGGTACGCCAAGAAAGCTAATGGATGTTTCCAAGTTGGCTTCCGTTGGCTGGAAGGCGCAAATACCGCTCGAGCAAGGGATACGAATGGTGTACGAAGAAGTGAAAGACTCCGATTGGAGGTAGATTATCGCGAGCTTTTTTTGGACCCGGCAGTAAACCGCTGCTGTTTCATCGTTGCCAGCCCGGCTGCGCCAGTCGGACGGGCGTCGCACTCTTGTGCCGCATAGCTTTGAGCAGCGTTGCATATTATCGAACGAGCAAATCACTTGTATATAATCACGCCAGTAAATATTCTTAAATCGGGCCATGAAAGCAGGACTTTAAAGCACGGAGTCAGGCCGCGTTTGTTGGTAATCTTAAACAGGTTTGTTATAGGTGGCCAGTCTACAGATACAATCCCCCTGTTGTACCAGCTCAGCGACCTGTATCAAATAAAAATTATTCACGGAAAAAAAGAAGCGGACGAAATAGCGCCGCTTTTTTTATTGGAGCAATGCCCCGGATTAACCATGGTTGAAGTCTCAGCCATGCAACGAACCCTCAACCCGTTTACCGACGTGGTTGCACTGCGCAACATCGTGCAACAGGTGAGAGATTTTAAGCCCGATATTGTACATACACATGGTGCCAAGTCGGGCTTTCTCGGTCGGCTTGCGGCAAGGTATTGCAAAGTGCCTGTGATCGTACACACTTTTCACGGCCATGTTTTTCATTCATACTTTAATCGCCTTACAACTAAGGCGGTGTTAAGTACAGAACGAGTGATGTCGACAATAACCGATGCCGCAGTTGCGCTTGGTGCATCGCAAAAACACGAGATTGTAAATACGTTTAAGGTGTTTCCGGAGGCCAAAGTACACGTTATCCCTCTCGGACTGGAGTTCAAAACGGCTGGCCGCCATGCTCGCCTGGATTTCCGTAACACGTACAAACTTTCCGCCGACGACGTTGCTATCGGAATAATAGGCCGGATTGTTCCGATTAAGAATCACCTCCACTATTTAAGGATAGCCCAAAACATTTTTCGAAACGGTTATAAGAATTGTACCTTTTTTATTGTGGGCGACGGTAATATCACAGCAATGTTGCAGCATTTCCTGGATGAAAACGGGATCGAATATTCCACCCCCGAAAACCCCAGGTCCAATGCCCGGGTGATTTTCACCTCGTGGCTCTACGACATGCCGGCAGTGATAGAAGGGTTAGACATAATCGCACTTACATCTCTTAACGAGGGAACACCTGTATCCCTCATCGAAGCACAAATGGGCGGAAAACCCGTGGTCGCATATGACGTCGGTGGTGTTGCCGATACTTTTGCCGGTGATGTTTCAGGATACCTTGTGCCAAAAGGCGACCTGCAAACCTTTACACAAAAGCTCGCGGAATTGATAAACAATCCTCAACTTCGGCAGGGTATGGGTGAGCGGGGGAGGATATATTGCACGCAAAAGTTCTCTAAACGCTCGGAGGTGAACGCAACGGACAATTTATATCTAAGTTTGCTGGCCAAACACAATCTCGCGACTAAATGAAAATATTAGTTACTGGTACAGCAGGCTTTATTGGTTTTCACCTCGCGGCCAAACTGGTGCAAAGAGGCGATCTTGTCGTTGGGCTCGACAGCATAAACGAGTATTATGATATCAGCCTGAAATACGACAGGCTGGCACAACATGGTATCAGGCAGTCGTTGGTGAAATACAATTCGCTCATACAAAGCGATGTATTTCCAAATTATTCTTTTATCCAGTTGCAGCTCGAGGACAAAGAAAATTTTGATCGGCTGTTCGCCGGCCAGCAATTTGATGTTGTGGTGAATCTTGCGGCGCAGGCAGGCGTAAGATATAGCCTCACCAACCCCGACGTTTACGTAAACAGTAACATTGTAGGGTTTACCAATATACTCGAGAACGTGCGCCACCACAAGGTTGCCCACCTCGTGTATGCAAGCAGTTCCAGTGTTTATGGGTTAAATGAAAGTGTGCCTTTTTCAACGTCGCAAAACGTGGATCATCCTATGTCGCTTTATGCGGCAAGTAAAAAGAGCAACGAACTAATGGCTCATGTCTATAGTCACCTGTTCAATATTCCTACTACGGGCTTACGGTTTTTTACCGTCTATGGTCCATGGGGGCGGCCGGACATGGCTTTGTTTCTTTTTACCAAAGCGATAATAGAGGGTAAACCGATTGAAGTTTATAACAATGGAAAAATGGTGCGCGACTTTACCTATGTGAACGATATCGTAGAAGGCATAGTTCGCGTAGTTGATCGCCCGCCCAAAGGAAGCGAACACTGGAGCCCAATGAACCCGGATCCGTCCAGTTCAAAAGCACCATACAAAATTTATAATATCGGGAACAACTCTCCCGTTACTTTATTGGATTTTATCACCGCCATCGAGTCAGAACTAGGCATCCAGGCGCGGAAGGAGATGAAAACCATTCAGCCTGGCGATGTTCCGGCCACCTTTGCTGATGTATCGGGTTTGATCGAAGACTTCAATTACAAACCCGAAACCACAATTAAAGAAGGTATAAAGGAGTTTATTAGATGGTACAAAAATTATTATAGCGCAAAATGAAAAATGTTTTAATTACCGGTGGAGCCGGATTTATAGGATCACATGTGATCAGGTTGTTTGTAAATGCCTATCCTGAGTATAAGATCGTTAATCTCGACGCCCTCACTTATGCCGGTAACCTTGAGAATTTATCCGATGTAGACTCTTCCGCAAATTATACTTTCGAAAAAGTAAATATTCTTGACGTGGAAGAACTGGAAAGGGTTTTTTCGGAACATGATATTACCGACGTTATTCATCTTGCCGCTGAGTCGCACGTCGACCGCTCCATTCATTCGCCGCTCGATTTTGTGCATACCAATATTGTTGGAACGGTAAACCTGCTGAATACCGCCAAAAAGTATTGGGCGGGCAACTTTGGTGGTAAATTATTTTATCATGTTTCGACAGATGAGGTGTATGGAGCACTAGGTGCAACCGGCTTTTTCACTGAGTCGACGCCTTATCATCCAAATTCACCTTATTCGGCGAGTAAAGCCGCATCTGATCATTTCGTGCGTGCATATGGCGAAACTTACGACCTTCCCTTTGTTATCTCAAACTGCTCGAACAATTACGGCCCGTATCACTTTCCTGAAAAGCTGATCCCATTGTTTATAAACAACATCATCAATAAAAAGCCTTTACCCGTGTATGGAGACGGCCTTTATACCAGGGACTGGCTGTTTGTAAAAGATCACGCGATTGCCATAGACCGGGTTTTTCACTCGGGAAAACGTGGCGAAACTTACAACATAGGTGGCTTTAACGAGTGGAAAAATATCGACCTGGTAAAGCTGTTGTGCAAGCAGATGGACCAAAAGCTGGGAAATCCTGAAGGAACCAGTGAAGAACTGATCACTTATATCAAAGACCGCCCCGGACACGACCGCCGATATGCGATTGACGCAACAAAAATTAATAAGGAGCTTGGATGGAAGCCTTCGGTGACTTTTGAAGAAGGTTTAGCAGAAACCATCGACTGGTACCTGAACAATACAGACTGGCTCAACAATGTAACTTCCGGCACCTACCAACAATTTTACACTAATATGTATACCAACCGATAGATGAAAATAGAAGAAACACCGTTAAAGGACTGCCTTCTCATTCACGACACTGTATTTAATGATGAGCGAGGATATTTTTTTGAAAGTTTCAATGCACAGCGGTTTGTAAAAGAGACAGGGGTGACCACACAATTTGTGCAGGATAACCAGTCGAGATCTACGAGGGGTGTTTTACGGGGGCTGCACTTTCAAACAGGCGACCATGCACAGGCGAAACTTGTGCGGGTTTTAAGAGGAGAGGTTCTGGACGTAGCCGTCGACATCAGGAGAGATAGTCCAACTTTTGGTCAATACTTTTCGGCTGTACTATCGGAAACCTCGCGAACCCAGCTTTTCGTTCCAAGAGGATTTGCACATGGCTTCCTGGTTTTGAGCGATGTTGCCGATTTTTTTTATAAGTGCGACAACTATTACAACAAGGCTTCTGAAGGCGGGATAATCTATAACGATCCGCAAATTAATATTAACTGGCAAATGCAGGTGAACGAACTGATCATTTCTGAAAAGGACACCGTGTTACCACTGCTCGCCGATCAAACAAAGCTTTTTTAAGATGAAAGGAATTATTTTAGCAGGTGGTTCAGGAACCCGGTTGTATCCCATTACAAAGGGCGTAAGTAAACAACTGATGCCTGTGTACGACAAACCTATGATCTATTACCCGATATCGATATTGTTACTCGCTGGTATAAGGGAAATACTGATCATTACCACCCCTGAAGACAGTGTTCAATTTCAAAAGCTCCTGGGCGACGGCACCGACATTGGATGTACTTTTTCGTACGCGGTGCAGGCAGTGCCAAACGGCCTTGCGCAGGCCTTTGTGATTGGCGAAGAATTCATCGGGAACGATAAAGTAGCTCTGATTCTTGGTGATAACATCTTTTACGGCACTGGCTTCGGTAATCTTGTGCGGTCGTTTAATAACGTAAATGGGGCTGCGGTATTCGCTTACGAAGTATCAGATCCGGAAAGATATGGGGTGGTGGAATTTGACAAGAACTTAAAGGCGGTTAGCATCGAAGAAAAACCGTTGCAGCCAAAGTCGAGCTTCGCGGTTCCAGGGCTTTACTTTTATGATAATTCGGTAATTGAAATTGCCAGGAATATAAAGCCGTCTCCACGCGGCGAATACGAAATAACGGATGTTAACCGGGTGTACCTCGAGAACGGAACGCTTCACGTTGGGGTTATGGATCGTGGAACCGCATGGCTTGACACAGGTACTTTTGACTCGCTTAGCGATGCTTCGGAATTTGTTCGGGTAATTGAAAAGAGACAGGGTCAAAAGATCGGATGCATCGAAGAAATTGCTTACAGGATGGGGTTTATTGATAAGGAAGGGCTGGATGCTCTTGCCAATAAATACGACAAGAGTGGATATGGTGAATACTTGCGAAGGGTAAAAGCGTCAGCAGAACTCATTTAACCGGCGGTTGCCGGTTTTTTTTCGCTCCGAAGTGGTTGTGCGTTGATGGCCCGACTTATATGAAATCAGGAGAATGCACACCATGTAGCAGGAGTGGCGTGAGAGATTGCAGGGGAAAGCCCGCAGTCCCCCCCAATGCTTTGGGGGTGGGGGCGAGGACTTGTACCGGAAAGCCCGACCCCCAACCCAAGTTGGGGGGCACGCCCATATCACCGAAATATCACCTTGTTCGAACATGTCGTTCGTTGCACGGTTGTCTTAATCTGATTGCCGACGTTTTGTTCAACGCCAACTGTATTGTAGTAATTTGAGCTGTAAATCATACTGCTGTTTAAGGATGTGTTTCCTATTCCGGCGTTCATTTTACTGTAATTGATGATTATTGTGCTGTAGTGAACCATCTTGCTTGTTGAGTGTTAGGTGTTGAGTCAACTTTTTTAACCACTTCCCGTTTTCGTGTCATATGAATGCGTTCACCATCAAAGATTTAGAAAACCTTTCTGGTATTAAAGCCCATACCATCAGGATATGGGAACAGCGGTATTCATTCCTTAAACCGCAACGTACGGAAACCAACATCCGTTATTACTCAAACGATGAATTGAAGATGATCCTGAATGTAGCACTTCTGAATAAGTATGGCTTCAAGGTCTCCCACATCAACAAGATGAACGCCATGGAGATGGAGGAAAAAGTTTGTTCTCTTTCTCCGGGACAAGCGCAACAGGAAAGGGTGGTTAACCAGTTGATCCAGGCTATGGTTGACCTGGATATGGATGTTTTTGAGCGGGTGTTGGAGAGCTATATCGGCTCGGTAGGCCTTGAAAGAACGATCACACAGATAATTTTTAATTTCCTGGAGCGCATTGGGATATTATGGGTGACCAATCACATTAATCCGGCTCAGGAACACCTCGTAACCAACATCATACGTCAAAAGCTTATTGCAGGCATTGAAAATGCGCCTCCCACAATTGTAAGGGACAAATTGATCGTGCTTTTTCTACCCGAAAACGAGTACCACGAACTTGGCTTATTGTTTATTTACTACCTGCTTAAACGCAACGGAATACGTGTACTTTATTTAGGCGCTAATGTTCCATTGAAAGACGTTGAGTTCATTGTACAGTTGAAAAAACCGGATGCGCTGTATTGCCACCTTACCTCGGTTGCAAGCAATTTTAACTTCGCGCGTTTTCTGCAACACATGCAAAACCGGAT
Organism: Segetibacter sp.; assembly: GCA_030146445.1. GTDB lineage: Bacteria > Bacteroidota > Bacteroidia > Chitinophagales > Chitinophagaceae > Segetibacter. The sequence goes on from JASLBT010000023.1 coordinate 23,897, forward strand.
GCCGGATGTAGCGCTGACCATCTCGGGCCCGCTTACACAAGCGTACAAAAAGAAGGTTCCCGAAAATATTACCTTCAAACGCTCGCTTTCTGAAGTAGTCCACTTCATCGAATCACTCTGACCATAACTTTCTCCGTTATATCGCAAGTCATCCAGTGCAATCGTGTGCCCTGGATTGCCGATATTTTTGTGTTTAACTCATCTTCAAGCAAACTTTTCCCGTATATCCAGGTGTTGTTTTTTCCAGGAATTCCTACAATAAATTATTTATATGAAAACTGGTTTGTTTCGAAAGTTTGTTTAACTTTGGGTATAACATTCCTAAACAATATTCCATGGGTAGCATAGAGTTTAATCAACTGCTTTTATCTAACGCTGAATTCCTGAAACCATTCGCGGTTACGTTAACGCGCGACCAGGAAACGGCAAAAGACCTGTTCCAGGAGACTTTATATCGTGCATTGGCCAATAAGGACAAGTATAATGTGGGCACCAACATCAAGGCCTGGCTTTATACGATCATGCGTAATGTTTTTATCAATAATTACCGTCGCAAGCTTAAACAGAACACCGTTTTAGATAGTACGCCAAACGAGTTTTTACTTGATTACAACCAAACGTCGGTGGTCAATTCGGCCGAGACTACGCTGAACTTAAAAGAGATTAAGGAAGCGATTCATAAGTTGCCGGAGATTTTTCGTAAGCCGTTCCTGATGTATTTTGATGGGTATAAGTACAACGAAATTGCCGAGATTGTGAACGAGCCCCTTGGTACCATCAAGAGCAGGATCCACTTCGCCCGT
>JASLBT010000264.1 GCA_030146445.1 Segetibacter sp.
AAATGGAAATATTTAACGATTAGCAGTTGTCATATTCCTAATATGCCCATGATGTAGTGTGGATTAGTTGATTATTACTGAAAACTTTAGTGCTATGGTAGGTTTTACAGCATCTGCGAGGCTGGTAAGCAGCAAAGCCAAAATTGATCATTTCTTCTTTTTACCAGTACCATCCTTTTTAGCCGGTTTGGGTTCTTTCTTTCGCGTATAGGTATCGTTGAAAAAGCACTTTATTCCCCTGTGACTCCCGCAGCTTCCCTGTTCTTTTACTTTCACCTTATTGTCGGCAAAGGTGAAGTCGATAACACAAGGATCGCCCTGTTCTGTAAATACGCCCGAAGTTGGGGTTCGTAAAAACAATTCACCTTTCACTTCGCCATTACAGGGCTCGTCATCATCGTTTTCGAAGTGTACAAAGAATAAATACGAGTCGGGGGTACTTCCATCTCTAAGGGTAAGGAAGTTTGTTTTCGATTTTACATAATCGCCGCTGTATTTATTTTTCTTAGGCAATGTATCAAGCGGATTATTAATGTTATTGGCTACACGGCTTTGATCATTTGTTTCGGTCATGACAACGGAAAGTAAGCCGGCGTTGTTGTATGCGTAAATGGTTCGGCTGAACAAAAGGTCATTTCCCGACGCCCATTCCTTTTGAAGCGAAATATTCATTCGGTTATCAATAGTTGCCGTGTGATAGGTATTTGCTTCATCCGGGGAGGAAAGCAGCAGCATTCCTGTGGCGAAAACGCTTTGTTTTGTAAAAACAAGAAGGTAAACAACCCGCCTGGTTTTCGACCGGACCATTAAGGTCAGGTAGGTCTCTTTTCCTTTTTCACCAAACCGCGCAAGAGGCTGGAGGGTCAACCTGCGCTCTTTTCCAAATGGATTAGTTAATAAGCTGTCGGGTACAAACTGGTTGAAAACACCATGGCTAATGGTATCGACAGCAGCAATTTTCTGTATTCCGGTATCTGAAAGCGTATATGGCAGTCTCGAGACCGAGAAAGCTTCTACAAAATCGTTCATGGCAACCTTGTCATCACCAGCCAAACGGCTTTTGTTTTTACATGCGAAAATCAACATACAAAACAAAAGTACCAGCAGGCAATTCTTCATATTATCAGGTTTGATTCTCTTATAAAAATAGTGTTTACTGAACAGACCAGTAGAATTCTTCTCGTGCGCTCAGCCGTATAATGCGGTGATTATGTTAGGTATATCGCTATGCAAAAAGTGTGCTGCCATCAGGCACAAACCTCCAGCCAATGTCGTCGCAGCAACATCTGCCAATACAAGGGTATCCGTTGCGACAGATCATATAAGTATGTTCCGCTATTTCAAAAAGCACGTTCCAATTTGCAATCCAGGCGGCGTGTTGCGGATCCGAAATTTTTGGAACTGCCATGGGCAAGTGCTTAAACCTGCCCTATGGTAGGCAATAGTAAAAAATTATCCCTGATACCGGAAGTCAACAAATTTTGGTGACTGTTACCAAATCTATTATTTTTAGGGCTGTCTAAACTTTTATTTAGAAGCATATGAACTTCTCGACAAGTGAGGAAAATTACATCAAAGCTATTTATCACTTACAGCACGATGATGGGATGGTGAACACCAACGAGCTTGCTGCCGAACTAAAAACAAAGGCGGCTTCGGTTACGGATATGCTGAAAAAGCTTAAACTTAAAAAGCTGCTCCATTATGAACGGTATAAAGGATTTAAGTTAAGCGCTGATGGCAAAAAACTCGCCCTGGCAATTGTGAGAAAACATCGTTTATGGGAGTATTTCCTGGTACACAAACTTGAGTTCGGATGGGACGAAGTACACGAGATAGCAGAACAACTTGAGCATATCGATAGCAAATCGCTGATAGAAAAGCTGGACGCCTATTTAATGCACCCTAAGTTCGATCCGCATGGCGACCCTATACCCGACGTAAACGGGAAGATGGAGATCACCAGGCAGATAAACCTTACCGACCTGGAGCTTAACCGGTTGGCTGAAGTTTGTGCCGTCGGAAGCCAGTCAAGCGAATTGCTTGAATTATTGCGGCACAGGAACATTGCGATCGGCAGTCGGATAGAAGTTAAGAGAAGGTTTTCGTTCGACCATTCTCTTGAGATCAAACTCAAAGACGAAGCACCGTTTACCGTGAGCCAGCAGCTCGCACAAACATTATTTGTAAAACCAGTTTAATATGTCAGGAACACCGGCAAGTGAAGCATCGCTGAGCGAAGTACATGAAAGCATAGATGTCACCAAAGGAAAAAGGGGCTGGAGACGGTTACTTGCCTATATGGGCCCGGCTTACCTGGTTAGCGTAGGTTATATGGATCCCGGCAACTGGGCCACCGACCTGGCAGGTGGTGCAAAGTTTGGTTACACGCTTATCTGGGTATTATTGATGAGCAATCTTATGGCACTGTTGCTTCAGGGGTTAAGTGCCAGGCTCGGCATCGTTCGAAGAAGGGACCTTGCACAGGCTAACCGTGAGGTATATCCGCGGTTTGTAAACTTCTGCCTGTACATCCTGGCAGAGCTGGCTATTGCCGCTTGCGACCTCGCTGAAGTCCTCGGCATGGCAATTGGGCTTCAACTGCTAACCGGCTTACCGCTGATATGGGGTGTTGCAATTACCGTTACCGATACATTTTTGCTGCTGTACCTGCAACGCCTTGGCATGCGCAAGATGGAAGCCTTTATTATTGTACTGGTGGCGATTATTGGAGGCTCTTTTCTGATCCAGCTCTTTTTTGCCCAACCAAATCCAGGCGAAATCATTAAAGGATTTGTTCCTTCAATTCCCAGTGACGAAGCATTGTATATCGCCATAGGCATTATTGGTGCAACGGTAATGCCCCATAATCTTTACCTGCATTCCGCCCTCGTGCAAACGCGCAAAATCGCGAACAATTCAATCGCCATAAACCAGGCGATCCGTTACAACCGCATCGATAGCACCATTGCATTAAATGCAGCCTTTTTTGTAAATGCAGCCATTCTCATTCTCGCAGCTTCGGTGTTTTACAAAGCAGGCGTTGAAGTTGTAGAGTTAAAAGAAGCGCATCGCCTGTTGCCATCCTTTCTTGGTACAGAAGTCGCTCCCGCCCTATTTGCCATTGCGTTGATCGCGGCCGGCCAAAGCTCTACCGTAACGGGAACGCTCGCGGGACAGATTGTGATGGAAGGCTACCTGAACTTACGAATTAACCCCTGGATACGCCGGCTGATTACCCGCTTGATTGCCATTGTGCCGGCTGTACTTGTCATCCTTATCATGGGCGAGGACGAGGTCGACAGGTTGCTCGTGTTTAGCCAGGTTATCCTGAGCCTTCAATTGGGATTCGCGATCATTCCATTGATCCATTTCGTGAGCGACAAACAGACCATGGGTGAATTTGCCATTAAGCTCCCGACGAAAATCATAGCATGGATCATTGCGGGTGTGCTGATTTACCTGAACGTTAGAATGGTGAGCAACGAATTGTCTGCGGTGTTCAATAGCCCTGGCATGTTCACCTGGAAGATCGTGATCATAGCAGCCGCATTGTTCTTCGCATTGTTGTTTGTATTAATGACCATACTGCCGATTACCAGGAAAAAAGCAAAAACAGATCAAATGCGCCTACATGGTGCAACAAAGGTTTTACAGAAATTCGAAATACCTAAGCTGGACTGTATCGCAGTTGCACTCGACTTTAGCAATAACGACGAAAAGCTCATTGCCAATGCGATCGCACAAGGAAACAGACACACGAAATACCTGCTGATACATATTGTGGAGAGCGCTTCTGCAAGGGTGCTTGGAGCAGTATCCGATGATTATGAAACGCGAAACGATAAAGAACACCTCGAGGGCTATGTGGATCAGTTGATCGCACTTGGCTACCAGGCAGAAGGGTACCTTGGCTACCGGAACCGGATTAAAGAAATCATCTACATCGTACGCCAGGGCAATGCCGATATGCTGGTGATGGGCGCCCACCGGCACACCGGAGTTATGGATTACTTATACGGTGAAACCGTAGAAAAGGTAAGGCATCAACTAAAGATTCCCGTTTTGATTGTGAACTAAAAAATGGATTACGGATTGGCGGATTGCGGATTTGCGGATTGGAGAACCGCAGAGAACGGGAGATGCTGAGTGAACGCGGAGAGAAAGCCGATTCGCGCATTCGCGGATCACGGATGGGCGGATTGAGGATCCGGTAGTGAGGTATTTAGGTATTTAGGCATCAGGAATGTAAGTACCTGGCTGACGAACAGCCTTTCTTCATTTTGCATTTTACATTTTGCATTTTTTGGAGACCAGCAGTAGTTCTTTTTTCGGCTCCGGTTGTGTCACTCACTTCTACGGCAACAATACTATTCACCAGGTATTCGGCTAAACATTGAACTAACGACATCAATTAACGGTGGCGAATTTAAAACTACTCCTTATGCAGGTTCAAGCTCACGTTAGTATAGGTCTATCTCTTCCACGCCTGCTACTCGTAACTTCTCACCATCAAAAGGTCGAAAGAAAATTTCATACACTTGATCGTGAAATAACCAAAACGTTACATTTGTGAACGTTTGTAAAAAATTTAAATAATATACCATGGCAGAAAAAATTAAAGTAGCCAACCCGGTTGTTGAGCTGGACGGCGACGAAATGACCCGGATCATTTGGAGGTTTATCAAAGACAAGCTCATTCTTCCTTACCTTGATCTGGACATAAAATATTATGATCTGGGCATTCAGTACCGCGACGAAACAAATGACCAGGTTACAATTGATTCTGCAAATGCGATTAAACAATATGGTGTAGGTATTAAGTGCGCTACCATTACGCCGGACGAAGAAAGGGTTAAAGAATTCAACCTTAAACAAATGTGGAAGAGCCCAAACGGCACAATCCGCAATATCCTTGATGGTACCGTTTTCCGCGAGCCGATTGTAATGAGCAATGTTCCAAGACTTGTTCCTAACTGGACCGCCCCGATCTGTATAGGCCGTCATGCATTTGGCGACCAATATC
>JASLBT010000062.1 GCA_030146445.1 Segetibacter sp.
ATGATCAGCCCAGCGTTTGCTGCAAACACCCTTGCCTATAGTGTTGGTGTTATTAACAGTGTAACTTCTGTAACCATCACACCGAACCTTGCTGACGCAAATGCAAGTGTGAAGGTTAACGGCAACACGGTAGCAAGCGGATCAGCTTCTGCGCCAATCACACTGGCTGTAGGTGACAATGTTGTCCCGGTAGTGGTCACTGCACAGGATGGCACAACGAATAAGAGTTATAGCCTCACGATCAACCGTGCTGGTCCGGAAGCATCAATTACGTTTAGTGGCAAGGTATTTTTACAAGGTGCATATAACAGCAGTACCGGAACGATGAGCAATACACTCAATACTTCAGGCATCCTAAAGAGCAAGGCGTTAAGCCAGCCTTACAACATCGCTCCCTTTGATTATGAAGGTGGAGAAACTGTTGGGGAGAACTTTTTTGCTGCAAACACTGATATCGTTGACTGGGTACTTATAGAGCTCAGGAGCGAAAGCACCCCTTCAACGATCGTTGCTAAAAGAGCAGCGTTTGTTAAGCGTGACGGTACGATTGTAGAAACCGAAGGTTCAAGTACCCAGATTTACTTCGATGGTCTTGTTCCCGGCAAATACCACGTAGCAATTCGTCACCGGAACCACCTTGGTATCAGGACTGCAACTGCCGTTGATTTTTCAACCGGAACAGGCAGCGCGAACTTCACAACTTCGGGAAGTATGGCTTACCAAAGTTTGTCAAACACACCGATGGTTCAAATGGGAACAATTTGGGCTATGCGGGGAGGTAATGCAAATTTCAATAACAACGTTAAATACAACGGGCCTGCGAATGATCAGGATCGGATACAGAACGGTAAACTCGGCGGTTCTTTATCACTTGTCTTATCAAACCAGTATTCTGCTGAAGACATCAACCTCGACGGCAGCATAAAAACGAACGGGCCTGCAAACGATCAGAACTTCTTGTTAAATATTATCCTGAGCGGGCTTTTAAGCAATATTTTTACCGAGCAAATCAACTAATATCAACGAAAAATCAAATCCATGAAAAGACTCTGTTTATCAATTTTAACTACCCTGGCTGTCTTTACAGGCATGGCTCAAACGATGCAGGCAACAATCAAGCGTGGCCCAACTCCCAGGACGATCGACATATATGTCAAGTCTTCGGCGAGTTTTTCACAGCGGGATGAGAACATGACGCTTGTACTCGCTTTTCCAACTACCGTAACGCCAGCCCCGGTGGGTGCGGTTGCTACCCCGAACCCCGGTGTTACATCATCCGGACCTACGCCCAATACGCTTGGACCTGTTACGGGGATCAGTGGTTTACAGCCAACTTTTTTGGTGAACAACCTCGGGAGCACTTCAAGGGAAGTGGTTATTAGTACCCAGACGATAAATGGAACGCCTTATTACCTGATGACCTTCATTTTTGCAAATACTGCCACGGCCGCCCACAGCTGGGTTGCTAATGAAGAACAAAGAATATTCAGTATCCAGTTTAACGGCTGTACTGCCAATTGTGATCCGGCTACTGAATTATTGGTGAATATGCCCGGCGGTGGCGCACAGGGTAGTGCATACTGGTATTTTCAATCAAATGTGCTTGGCGATATCACTAACTACCAGGCACCTTTTTACCAGAACCCTGAATCAACACCTCCGGTGAACGGTGGGAGTTCAGATGCGCTTTCTTACATCGGGCTGGCTAACCCGGTTTCGTTGCCAATCAAACTGGCGTCTTTTGATCTCAATCCAAATGGTTGCGCAGTAAACATGAGGTGGGAAGCTGCCGAGGAGATAAATGCAGGCTTCTATGGTATCGAGCGTAGTACGGATGCAACAAATTTTGTGGAGGTTGGCCAGTTAGTTGCCACGAATTCAAGAGCAGCTAAGACTTATTCTTTCTCAGACAATGGCGCTTCAGCCGGTAAGATCTACTACAGGCTACGCATGGTAGACCGCGACGGCAAGTTCACATATAGCCCTGTAAGGGAAATTTCCTTAAACTGTTCAGGCAAAAACAGCGTGCAGGTTTATCCTACAGTAACGACGGGCCAGGTTACTGTTAAATTACCACAAGGGTTTGAGAACGCTTCAATAGCGGTGTATAACTCCGTAGGCACGCAAGTGATTTCGGAGATCAGTAAGACCCCATTCAGAACCCTGAACCTGAAATCTTTTGCAAGTGGTACTTATTTCGTTCGTATAATCAACGACGGTGCTGTTGTAATGACCAGCAAAGTATTACTACAATAATTCTTAGTATAAAATTGGAAGAAGGCGGCCACGATGGCCGCCTTTTTTTATTGCCAGAACAACAGCCTGTGCGCATTGGAAATCGTCATGAGCTACTTGGGCATAGGCTTACCCTAGTTTAGCGACCCGGGCTATAAGGTATCTGCTTTTGCCTGCGGCGTAAGATTATGATGTTTTGCGGGGGTGTATTAAAAGTCGGTTTGCCGATCAGTAAAGAAATATAGTAGAAGTGAGTGACACAACGGCTGCTGAAAGAAGAACAGCAGCCGGTCCCAAAAAAGTTCCAAAATGGTCCAGCACGGTGCTATGCATAGCCTTGGTCAGTTCCGGTCAGGGTCCTTTGCTGTTTGGTTATCGGTAGTTCTTCCTGCAATTTCTTCTCTGCCGGCTTTCGACACCCCGATACGCTGCGCCGAATAGATGCTTGCAGGGCCGCTAAAGTAATAGGCGGTAAAGCAAGCCACGGCGTAGTAGAGCAGGTTATCCGAACCAAATAGCTCGACTCCCATCAACGTACATGCGAGTGGCGTATTTGTTGCCCCGGCAAACACCGCAATAAAGCCCAGCGCAGCAAACAGGTCGATGGGTGAACCACTCAGGTTTGCAAGGGTATTGCCAAGCGTTGCGCCGACAAAAAACAATGGGGTAACCTCCCCTCCTTTAAAGCCTGAACCAAGGGTTATTGCCGTTACCAACATCTTCCAGAACCAACTCCACGTATTCGCCCCATCCGGTTGAAAAGCCGAGAGAATACTCACTCCGCCGATGGGACTTGTAACACCGAGGCCGAGGTAGTCGAACGAACCAATCA
>JASLBT010000144.1 GCA_030146445.1 Segetibacter sp.
GAAGAATACGATAACATTGCGATCCTTGGTTCAATGCCAAACCGCTGGCTGCTGTCTGCCGAAGAGATCGCGATTTCTGCAAGCTGTTCGGCAGTAGGGTTTGGATTTACTGCACAATCACCAAACACCGAAACCCTGTCGGGCAGGCACATGAAGAAAACTGAGGAAACGGTTTTTACGCCCGGCTTTGTTTTTATAAATTGAAGCGCCGGTCTTATGGTATGTTGCGTGGTATGAACTGCACCGGAGACCATGCCGTCAGCATGCCCTTTATATACCATCATCGTTCCGAAGTACGAAACATCGGTCATCAGGTCGCGGGCCATCTCGATGGTAACGTTTTTACCTTTGCGCAGCTCGAACAGCGTGTTCACATAGTCGTTGTAATGATCTGCGTTGGCAGGATTAAGTATCCTTATCTTATTTAGATCAATCTCCAGTCCAAGCCGTTTGACTGAAGCAGTAATCTCGTTGGGATCACCAAGCAGGGTGAGTTGAACGATTTCCTGGTTAAGTAATCTTGCGGCTGCCTTCAAAATCCGTTCATCATTTCCTTCAGGAAGTACAATGTGCTTACTAACGGATTTTGCCCACTTGGCCAGCTGGTACTGAAACATATGTGGGGTAATACCTTCGGGCTTGAAAGTTACAATGCGCTTATCAAGCGCTTTTACATCTACGTACTTTTCAAATGTGCTGATCGCGAGCTGTATTTTCTTCGGGTTATCAGGCGTCATCCTCGACTGGATCGAGCCCACCAGGTTGCTGGTTAGAAACGTTCCGGTATCCACCGCCAGGATCGGTACTACCGATTGCAATCCATTAATCAGTCGCATGATCGGCTCTTCGGGTTCGGAACCACCGGTAAGTACAATGCCGGCGACTTTGGGATAGCTGCTGGAAAGATTCGCCTGCAACGCGCAAATGATGATGTCGCCGCGATCCCCGGGAGTTACAATGAGTACATTTTCCTTAATATGATTTAAAAAGTTCGGCACCTGCATTGCTCCGGTAATAAAATGATCTACCTGGTTCGACAGCTGCGCTTCACCAAAAATGAGCTTGCCACCAATGTGTTCTTTAATTTCTTTCATCGTGGGGCTCTGAAGGCCTTTTTGCTCGGGTATCACGGCGAGGATCACTTCTTTTGGCATTTGTGCCGTTAGCAACTCCCGAATGTCTTCTTCCTGGTCGGCCTTCACCTTATTTACCACCACCGCCATGATCTGCGCTTCCCGCACATGAAAATTGTGCAGCACCGTTAGTACCATATTTACCACCTGTGCGGTTGTTTTACCCGTACCGGATACCACGATGATGACAGGAGCATTGATGTTCTTCGCTATCGTGATGTTGGTTTCGAACTCAAACGCCGTTCCTTCGCCGCGAAAGTCACTCCCTTCGATGATGGTGAAATCATATTCTTCCTCGAGCTGCTTTACTTTACGAATAATCGTATCGATCATTTCCCCGGGATTGCCACTTTCCATTTTTTGCATGGCCTGGGTGCGGGTAAAAGCAAACGTGTCTTCATAACTGATCGGGAGACCAAAATAACTTACCGCAGTATCAATATTTGCGTCCCTTTTTTCTGCAGGGTTCGAATTAATGATCGGCTTGAAGTAGGCAACCTTTTGGGCTTTTCCAAGGAGCATATTTGCAAGCCCAAGGGTAACCATGGATTTGCCACTATACGATTCAACACTGGCGATAAATATGTTTTTCGTCATGCTTAAATTTTAAAAACTACAAAATACGAACTAAGCTGTGGAGATATAATTTAAAAACGGATTTCATTTTTTCCTGACCTTTTGTGTGTACCGACGAGAATTACTACACGAGGCAACCAATATGGGTTGAGGTTAAAGCGAAAACAATTTCACTTTGGTGGAGAAAGCATTTATGCATGACTGGCTTTAGTCCGATCATAGTTAGATCACTTGGCACCCTTCGGCACGTACTCCGAAAAGCGCAACTCCTGGCAAACCTTTCATCTACGTTTTCCGGAAAGCTTTTCCATCGCGCCCGGCAAGCCGCTGTCGAAGCCATCAACCGGGCAGTTACGCAACGACGTTTGAAGCATTACTTCTGCACCTTGTTCATAAAACAACGGTATTTTTTTTATACAATGGGGTGGCGGCAGAGCTGCCAGTAAGTGATGATAGCCCGGAGCAGCTCCACAAGTTCATCGAAGTTGTTGGGCTTTATGAAGTAACCCTGTGCGCAAAGTGCATAAGCATGCCTGATGTGTGGAGGAGCGTCTGAAGTAGAAAGAAACAAAAACGGTATGGTTTTAAGCTTATGCTCTTCGTTTTCGAAAAGTGCCTTTCGTAAATTGATACCATCCAGCAAGTGCATGTTTACATCACACAAAATAAAAAGGGGCTGAACCTGCAATGTTTGCAGGTAAGCCAGCGCCTTTGTTGAGTCATCAAAAATGATGACGTCGCTATCGAACTGCAGGTGTTCAAGCACCTGTTGCATCAATTCAATATCATCATGGTCGTCGTCGACAATGATTATAGGAAACGGCCGCATATCATTCGGGGATTTGCTTTACGTATTAAAAAACGCTTAAGTTAATAGTTCTGATACAACGATAAAAACTAATTCATCAGATATTGGTGATGGAAACATCGTCAAGGTACGGCTTTAATCGCCTGTAAAGCAAGGCGTTTGGTCACCATTAAGCCTGTCTGAGAAAATTCTCGGCCCACGTAGTGGAAGTTTATCTATTAAAGGATTTGCAAATCGTGGAAAGTGGCCGCGATATTTTAGTGAAGCATACCCCACATCGGATATTGAAAGTGTACACGACCAACAAATAAATGTGTAATATCATCCCGATATAAGTAATTCAACCTACAAAGTCGTATCTTGAATAAGTGAAGGAAATAATCATTGTTGCCATAGGCTTTTCCGCGGGTGGATTAAATCCGTTAAAGGAATTCTTTAATTCTGTTTTACACGACCAGGTGTCGTACATCATCCTCCGTCATATTCCCAAAGGGTCTCAAAGTGCATTACAGGAAATCTTACAGCGCCATTCAAAGCTTTCCATTGTGGAGGCTGAAGATGGCATGAAAATTAGAAACGACCTGGTATACATCCCCCCGGCATTTGCACATATGACAGTTAGGAACGATACGCTTTATCTACAAACACGCAGCATTGAACCTGCAGGTAATTGGGCAGTTGACATATTTCTAAAATCCCTTGCTGATAGTGGTGGGAACGGGATTGCCGTGATATTATCCGGCGCGGGCTCTGATGGTTCAAAAGGGATTGTCGAATTAAAAGCGGCGGGCGGAATGGTGCTTGTTCAGGAACCGGCGTCTTGTGAGCATGCCTCAATGCCGAAGAACGCTATTTCGACCGGCCACGTTGATCATGTAACGGAACCAGGGAAGATGCCGCTAATTATACAACAACATGTTAACACGATTATTGATACTTTGCAACCCTTTTGAAAAAGCAGGAACATTCAGTTGGTTCAGACAATATCAGACACCCATGGCTTTTAGCAGCAATACCCATTATACAACCCAACTATTCTTAAGATTGCACCATCATGAACAAGCTTGACCCACAACAAAAGACAACGCCCGGCATGAATAAATCCGTTTTGCCGCCGAGTATCTTCAGCATACCGGTAGTATATGAAGATGGTTTTATTGAACGTGACCGCGATAAGTACCAGAGGATCCAGGAACTACAAAAAAGCTATGCCGAATTGCAGGAAAAAATAAAAGAAATGCTCGAAAAGCATCAACTACAATCTCTGCGTACAAAGTACGCCATAATGCAAAGCAATGAAACCGTTAGCCGTTTTTTTAGAAAGAAGAATGTAAACAGTTGATTTTACGTTTTGCTTACTTGAGATCATGATTACCCTGAGTATGGTAGAATAAGCCATTTAGTTCTGTTACCAGGGCACCGATATTGCTCGGTTTAATAATAAAGTGGACGGCACCTAATCTTTTTGTTTCCTCAATTTCGTCTGTTGACTTTGAAGTGCTGAAAATAATAACAGGTATCAATCTTAACCGTTCATCACTTTTCAGGTGCTTTAACAGCTGTTTACCGCTCATTCGTGGCATATTCAGATCCAGGAAAATAAAATCCGGATGAAAATCTGAATTGGAAAGTATCTCCAATGCATCAACCCCGTTTGTTGCTGATTTGCAATTTATCGAAACATCGACCCTGGCTACAGCCTCACAAAAAAACTCCCTGTCATCCTGATCATCATCTACAATAAACAGTTCGTAAGGTTTATTCATAAGATTAATCCGTATCTATCAACAAATATGATATGAATTTTTAATGGGTTATAAATCGTTTTATTCAGCTTTTATTTGACTTTGATCGTGTATTTTGAACAAGGATAAACGACATTGCATAACCGGTCGACTTTTAAAGAGTTTTAAGTAATATTGAGCACGTTTGAGTATGCAGAAAGAACAAGATAATAAAAAGATTGCGGAAGAAAACCCGATCTTTTTTCCCCTGGTAGTTATTGGTGCAGGTGAAGGAGGAGATGAGGCTGTAACTGAACTGTTTTCTCATTTGCCTCCCAGCACCGGAATGGGATTTATTTATATCGAAAATACCCAAAGCAAGCCGGAACACCCTGTTGTAGAGCTTCTGCAAAAAGCGACGACTATGGCTGTCTCTGCTGTGAACGCAGATGTGACCATCGAAAAAAACCGGGTCTTCATTTTGCCGGCTGATGCAACAGTGGCTATCGAAAATAGCGTGTTGAGGGTCCATAAAGCCAACGCGAAAAAAGCCCCCGAG
>JASLBT010000186.1 GCA_030146445.1 Segetibacter sp.
AAATGATCAGGGTCATCTTTGCGCCAAAACAGCGACATACAAGTGTTGTTACCGTTATCGATTTAGGCGTGGAACACCCATGTAATTGCAACTGATACAGCTAACGAGCGTAGTAGAACGGGAATGCCGAGCATGGTAAGATCGCATTGAAGAGATGGTGTGGTATGTGGGTGTGTCTATTTGCCCGGGGCCATTTTACGGATGAAAAACAACGCCCACCGGGTAATCAGCGGAGTTAGGTTTAGACTAGTTGGCACAAGAAGACAACTTGCTTATGCATAAAAAAGGCTGCCTTCGAGAGACAGCCCGGTAACCTTAGTTGCAGTGACCAAGTGCATACCAAATGATGATAAAGACGATAATGGTACCAAAACAACCACCGCCAAGTTTTTTTGCTCCGTAGCCCGCAATTAATGCTCTGAAAAGGTTATTCATTGTTGTGTGTTTTTAGCGGTGTTTATTTAATAATCATGCCATTGAAAAACAGAGCATTAGTGGGTAAAAGACTCTTGTTCCCCAGCGGCCTTAATGAAAAGATCCAGGTGTTTCCGGCAGGAGAATTGACTCGTATATTCGGTGCGAAGGAATACCGGGTATCAACATCCTGCCGGTTTTGAATACATAGTTTTAGGATAAAGGTAAGAGAACAGAAAACACCTGCAGGAATTTACTACAATCCTCTTGAAATAGAATCCGGCCGAGCTGTATCGGAAACCGGCCTTGATGTATCCGGAGTTGTAGTTCCGCCTGTGTCTGTTCCGGTGCCGGTGCCTGTAGCAGAGCCGGTTGACATCCGGGAAGTATCACCAACAGATTGGTCAGTTTGATTAGGCGTGTTGCAACAAGTAAATACAACACCCATCGACAAAATAACAATTGCTTTTTTCATAAAACTATTTTTTGTAAGTCATATAAATTTCCATGCCACAAAATCGCGGGTCGTTATTTTTCAAAAGCATAACACATTAACGATTAATTAGTCGTGCTAATCTGCTTTGCCCGTGGCGAGTTGAACGCTAATCATAACATAATAGTTTCGCCCGGCAGCAGTATTAAAATACCGGCCATTGAAACCGTTGATATCATTACCAAGGCTGTATTCCTGGTTTAGCAGGTTGTCGGCACCCGCTGAAAATCCGACCAGCATCTTCTTAGCGATCGTCGTCGTATAACCCAGTTTAACGGAAACCAGTTGATAAGGGCTCGACCACGCTGTTCCTGCATCATTTAGGTATATTCGGCCGCTGTACAAATAACTGATAAGGGCGCTAAGTCCGCTCTTTGTTTCAGCCTGTAGCCCTGAAGAAATGCTGTGCAATGGTTCACCCGGCATGCGGTTACCCGAGTAGTTGTTTTCTAATTGCCTGAACTCAGCATATTTAAAATCGTGAAGGGTATGACTCAGCCAAATGTTTCCTTTCTTCACCCAGGTATTTTTAACCGGGATTGAATACAATAGGTAAGACTCAATACCCTTCTGGTTTATTTTCCCCGCATTGATGAAATAATCCCCACCACCAGCCGTTCGGCGCTGGACGATCGTATTTGTTAAGCCAAAATAGAACACGTTGATGTCGGCATAGATGTTCCGAATGATGGTACCCTTTAAACCAAGGTCATAGTTTGTTCCCTGTTCCGGCTGTAAGTCGAGGTTAACTGCGCCCCCTGTCGGCAGAAGTTCAGATGTTGTTGGTGGAGAGAAACCCCGCGAAACGCTGGAATATAAATTTAGTCCGCCAATCTTCCTGAGAATCGCTAAGCGGGGTGCCAGTTGATTGCCAAATCGCTTTACCTGTTTACCCAACGACCCCGGAGCGAACCGTTCGAAGTTTACACGCAGGTAATTCAGGCTTGCACCTGCAGTAAACGTCCAGTTTTTAACCTCCGTAACAGCTTGTGCAAACACGAGTCCCTGGCGATTGTCAATCTCGTCTGCCGATTGCATGCTGTCCGCTCTCCCGCCAAAGTTTTTAAATATACTGACTGATGTAAAGCCTTGCTGCCATTCGGTTCCGATCTGAAGCCTCAGCCTGGTATCCCCCGAGCCGGCACTCGTGGACAATACGGTTCTTCCGCCGGCATGCGGCTCTGCGCTATGTGCATAGTTTTGTATCGCTGGATTCCTCAGATCGGTGAACATGCCGTACAAGGTGGTAGTGCTTTCGACAGCGCGGCTTAATTGCAGTGAATAAGATCCACCGGCAATAAATTGTTTTTGGCTGATGGAGGCATTTGCCGCTTCTGCACCGGGGAATGGTCCCGCAGGTGGCCGCGCCATTCGCGGATTAAGGTTAAACTCCGTCCTGGTCAGCGCACCGGGTGTCTCATAAAAAAGGTTGCCGTATAAAAAAGTGGTCGTGATGGTTTCTTTTTCTGACAAGCGAAAACGACCGTTCCAGCTAAAAACATTTCTTTTCAATTCCGAATGATTGCGAAAACCATCAGACGACTGATGCTGAAAGGAAACTTTGCCGTTGTATTTTTCGGTGTTGTTTGCTATACTACCAAATAGGCTTCGGAAGCCGTAACTGCCGCCCGTATATTCCAACGTTACTCCGCGCGGCTCATTTTCGCTTAAGCTCCCGATGAGTATTACCCCGCCGGTACCAGCTCCATAAACACTACTACCCGGACCTTTGATAATGCTTAGCGATCCAAAGTTATAAACGCCTAGCTGGTTCAGGTAGGTGTGTCCGCCAGGGTCGGTGATGGGGATATCGTTATAATATACCTTTACATTTCGTACACCAAATGGTGAACGAAGCGAACTTCCCCTAATGTTTACGCGATAACTCCCCGGCGACCTCTCCTCGATCCTTGCGCCGGGCTGGGTGTTTACGGCGGCTACGATGCTGGCTGGTCCGTACATCTGCAGGTTGCCACTATTAAAGTGATTGATTGCTGCCGGAACATCTTTCAACGGCCGGGTGGTTTCGTAAGCACGAATGATCACCTCCTTTAACGATGCCGAAACGGTATCGTTCTGCGCAATGGTTCTACCTGGAACCAAAAGAAATATCCAAAAAACAGTAGCCGGATAAAGACGTTTAGTAAAGCTCGCTGACATATGCTCAATTAAAAAATAATTGTACCATTTACATGGCACCTAAGAAGGTGTGAGGTAATACCTGTTTCGCGAAGTAACGGCAATAACATTGTTCATGGCTTTTCATGGCCTGAATACCGGTAAACTAAGCCACTTTGTTCGGGGGAAAGGCTACTCCCAAAGTTCGAAACGATAATTCAGCAGACTACACTGCTTGTTGGTATGGTTTTGGTCTTTTTACTACCAATTATCTCACTAAAACATATTATCATGTATCCGAACAAAAAATTGCCTTCCGGGACTTTGCTTGTGGCTGGCCTTGCCGCTTACGCTTATTATAAGTACAACAAAATGACTGAAGAGGAAAAGCGTACTATGGTTAATGACGTAAAGCAAAAAGGACAGAAGCTATACGATGAATATGTTCCTGAAAATATCAAAAGCAATCTCAAAAACATATTTGCTAAAAAGGAACCACAAGAAAAGAGCTTCGGAAATGACAGCAACTTTTCATTCTAGCTCAATAGCTGATTAGTTCAAGTCCCTGCGCTGTACAACTACAGTTGCAGGGATTTTTTATTGAGTAAAAATCTCAACGCCTCATTTAATCTAATAGCAGGGTACACTTTTGCCGCGTCCATTCACCAGAGTTAAGGTTTCTTTCACATTCTATTACGGCACTTGTCCGTTACTTCACAAAGTAATTTCTCTTTCTTTCACTTTTAAACCCAAATAGCACGTAAAAGCTTTACCTATTTCTTCATCTCATATTTAAATATTAAGGTATGCGCGTGCTCGGCAGGGCTTTACTCATTTCTTCAATTTGTCTTGGTGCAACTTCCAAAAGCATTGCCCAACATAGGGAATCAGGCTACGAATTTGGTGTTGGAGTTGGAACCCTTGTCTACCAGGGCGATCTTGTTCCTGGCTTTTTAGGCGATTACAAGACGCTTAGACCAGCGATCAACTTGTTTGTGGGAAAGGCCATTGATCCTTATTTTTCTGTACGCGGCAACCTCTATTTTGGAAAATTACTGGCTGATGAATCGCGTTATGAAAAGCCGGAGTGGCGCCAGAGCAGGAATTTCAAATTCAGCACTCCGGTAACCGAACTTTCTGCCACGGTAGTGTTTCGTCCCACTGCGAAGGGAGCAGACTGGACCGATCGAAAAATATCTCCTTATGTTTTTGCTGGCGCGGGTGTATCGTTTCTAAATATTAAACGGGATTATAGCAGGATAGACTCTACTGTATTCGATGCAAAGTCGGACGTGCAGGTAGGGCTTGGAAGAGATACGCTCAAAGCACTTCCCCGCGCAATTCCTGTTTTTCCTTTGGGTGCAGGTGTCGACCTTGTTCTATCGTCGAACATTTCGCTTAATGCAGCTTTCACCTACAGGTTTACGGGGGCTGATTACATTGACGGTTTTAAATATGCAGGTAATCCGAAGAATGAAGACGCATATTATGGATTCTCGATCGGTTTAACGTTTCGGCCCGGCGGCTATCGATGCCCATCAGTTCAATAGGATCAATGCTTTGAGTCCTTTTTGTTTGTGCTCGTTTTTAGAAAACTCCGGTTAGCCGGTAGGTGTTATGCGTTTATGGGCTGCCGGATGGACGTGGAAAACACGCTGAGGCCGTTGCGCCCTGCCTTGTGGCGGATTTGGAACAAACAGCCGGTACTGAAGCTGATAGTGGTCGGCTGACGAGTGCCCCAAAGGAAAAACCGGATCGGATCTTGTCTGCCTGCCGCGCAATTCACCTTATAAACCGTGCAAATGAACTTTAACTTAGCTTAAGTGCTTTCGACGGGTCGGTGGTATGTGGTTTGAACCATGATAGAAAAAACCGATATGACCAGATATTTAAGAATAATGACAATCCTGGTGATGATTTCGGCAGTATTTACTCTTGTAGGCTGCGGAGTTGCTCAGGAAAGTTCGGGTACGACAGATAATAATACCAGGCGGGCAGATATTGATCAGTTGATCAATTCGCGTGACTTTAAATTTAACGTGCAAACGGCTACTCCAATGGGCGGCCGGGTTATACAGTTAACCAGTTTGTACGACCTCCGCATATCAAAAGATACCGTTCAAAGTGACCTCCCTTATTTTGGCAGGGCCTTTAGCGCGCCCATGGATCCGACGCGTGGTGGGTTTCGCTTTACATCTACTCAATTTGAATATACCTCGTCGCCAAAACGAAAAGGCGGATGGGACATAGCAATCCGGCCACAAGATGCCCAGGATGTGAGGCAGCTGTCGCTCAGTATCAGTTCGGGCGGTTATGGAACGTTACAGGTCACCAGCAATAACCGGCAGCCGATTTCGTTTTACGGCACGATTACCCGGAGGAAGTAACTCGAAACTCCTGAGCAGTGAACACGGTTACCGTAGCACACTTTCGGGGCTCGTGGAAAAGATTGATACTGATGAACGGCTATCATACAATAACATCTGTTGTCAGTCGTTTTAAAGTTAAACCGGCTTATGCAACCATTAATCGCGATCACACTTTACCTGTTATCAAGTTCCGTAGTTATCGTGGTTATAGCCTTCACTTACTTTGCTTTAAGTGCCCGGAAGTTGCGCAACAACACGACTTCCGCAGGCCACCATTCGCCACCTACGACTTCGATCGACGGGTTAACAGCTACGGGGTTGGGTGGGGAATTCTTCGGGGGATTGATATTGAACTAATCGCGATCGTGAAGGCACCGGAGAAGGGCAAGCCCACTTTCCGCGCAAAGCATGTGAAGACGATTCTTTGGTTGATTTCATGCGGCAGCCGTCGCCACCCGTTGCACGTCGGACGGAGTATTCTTTGTACGGCAACACAAGCCTGAACGGCAGGCGTGGCGGGCCAGTCGACTGCTTCCTATCTGTATGAAGCTTAGGGCTACGCGACTTCGTCGTTGTTGGGACGATTGCCCGTAGCAAGACTCTCGGCGAGTTGTTCTGCCTTCTTCCGAGCTTTTTCATCGTCCTCCGCATGCAGGATGGCCCAAATGGTGTCGCCCGTATTTTCTTCCAGGAAAGTATCGTTTGTAGGAACTTCCTGCTCTGTTGGTGTAATCGACTTTATCTGGTAGCGTACGAATTCCACCCTGTATTTTTTCATGTTTAGAGATTGTCATTAAAGTTACAAATGATCAATTTCTCAATGGCGTTGCTCATCAAAAATGTCGAAATCAAGATGCCGTAAATTAATGTGTTTACCATCTTGTCACCAGCTTAAGGTTCAATAGTCTTGGGGTAAGCCGGTTTGGCAGCGTAAAAGTGTTATTAGCAAAGTCTTTTACCAGCAGGTAGCTTATTGTATTCGGGCGATCTATGAGGTTGAATACTTCAAGACTTGCCCATATGTTGTTGATGCCACGGAACGGACTGTGACTCCTGCGGGTCGACTTATCGCTGTCGAGCAACAAAGCGCTTAAGCCGAGATCGATCCGGATGTAGGGATCGATAACAAGTGCGTTCCGGTAGCGAACACTACCCGGAATGTTATAGGGGAGGTTACTCCCATACAGCGTATTCAGGTACACCTTAAAGTTTTTATTGGTGCTCAGGTAGTCCTGGAAGAACATACCGAAGGTAAGCGTTCGGTCAGTTGGCCGTCGCAGGTATCCAACCTCAACCAAGGTACTGTCTGAAACTACATTCTGGTCGTTGAGCTCGTAACGGTAATAACGGTCGTTCTGAAGGTTTTCCCTGGTCTTCATAAAACCAATACTCACCCAACTTTCAGCATCTTTTACAAGCTCACCAAACAGGCGCACTTCAGCCCCTGCAGCATATGCCCTGGCACTGTTTTCTCCAAAATAACGCAGCCGAACGTTGTCGATATCGTACGGAACTACATCGGTCATGTTCTTATAATACAATTCCGTGGTAATCCTGCCAGGTCGTTTTAAAAGGGTGAGTGCATAATCAAACCCGGCTGACACCTGCCAGCTTTTTTGCGCCCTTAAATCTTCGTTGATCGTTCCATTATACCGCCGTAGTTCACGATAAAAAGGTGGCTGGTCATATCTTCCGGCCGCCCCCCTGAAGATGATGTCTTTGTTCCAGTTACGGGGCCTGAAAGAAACACCCATCCGGGGAGAAACCAGCAATTCTTTATTTAGCGTATTGTAGTTGTATCGTACTCCTACCTGCAAAGTGAGCCCCGAGGTGTCGTTGAACTGAAAATTGTCCTGTATGAAGCCGCTCATGCGTGTAATATCGATAGCTGCGCGTGCGTTCAGTACCTTGTTTAAATTTAAGACGTTTGGCGAGTAGGGGAGCGAATAACCTGCTGAGTCGTTGTATTCCCATTCATGCAGCTTATCCGAAATATGTTGGCGGTCGATCGCTGAGCCAAACTGTAGAAAGTGTTTACCTTGATCGACACTTCCTTTTAATGAAGCGTTCCAAACAGAGATATTGAGTTTGTTGCGGGTGTAATTTTGAAACACTCCTGCACCCAAAGGATTCACGATTAGTCCGTAAGTAGCTTTGCTTTTATCGAAATCACGCTCTCCGAACAGGTATGCACCGGTGATATCGATGTTTTCGGCTTCATTGTTTTCAAACCGACTCACCATCCCTTTCAGGCGTACCTTTTTATTTGGCGACCATGTCGCGGAAAGCCCGGCCATATTGGTCTGGTACTGATCTTTTTCCTGTCCCTGGAAGGCTATATCCAGGGCAAGATTTGCGGTAAAAACAGGGGAGAATACCGCCGACGACAACTTGCTTTCTTCAGGATACAGGGTAAACTTGCTGCGTGAGGCGTTGCCTAAAAATTCAATGAGCCATTTATTGTTCAATTGATAAGTCAGTAAGGCTTGCAGGTCAGACGATGACGGAATATAGTTGCCTTTTGTGTCCTGGCTGCTGAGCAGGTTGCGGTTGCTTCGGTTGCGAAAGCCAACCAAATAGGTGAAGCGATTTTTTTTCCCTGTTCCTTCGAGGTGCAAACCTTGCTCCAGTAGGCCCAGGTAAGCCGATCCTCCGAATTTCCTGGGCTTACGGTAGCCGACATCCAGCACGCTACTCATTTTGTCGCCATATTTGGCCTGGAAGCCTCCATTATAGAACTTAACGTTCCCTGTCAGTTCGGGGTTGATAAAACTGAGTCCTTCCTGTTGCCCGCTACGCACGAGGTATGGACGGTAAACCTCGAAGTCGTTTACGTAAACAAGATTTTCGTCGTAACTGCCACCCCGAACGTTGTACTGGCTGGTTAATTCGTTATTGCTGCCGACGAAGATTTTAATTAAGCTTTCGATGTTGCCAAGCGGAGAAGGATTTAGTAATGCTTTTGCCGGGTCGATATTTATCCGCCCGGCTTCGGTTCTTGAGCGGTTGTCGCTGACCAGAACATCGTCCAGCCTGCTCTGAATGCGTTCCAACTTTATGGTTACATTTTCCTGCTCTCCTTCGGCAAGGTTGAAATTTCTTTGTATTGGGCGATAACCCGTAAAGCTGAAAACCAGCGCAATAGGCATTCTGGCCGGTACCTGTATCACAAAATATCCTGAGTCATTAGAAACTGAACCTTTATCCCTTCCAAGAATACCAACACTTACCTTGGCAAGAGGCTTGTCGTTTTCATCGAGTACGACCCCTGATACCTGCGACGGCTGTTTCTGCGCAATTAATGTATCGCCTTGAACTGCCAGGAAACAAACAAGCGTCCAAGCTAATATTTTCATTTTCATCTACTTATAAATGTTCATATAAAATTGTCCATTCGGGGTGAGGAATGCACCGAAAATAATCTATGAAAATTTTTGTTTTTAGTTGCAAACCACTGTTTTGTACCATTGGATATCGTTACTTTGCTTAACAAAATAATAACGTATGAAAAAAATCTTTACACTGACACTATTGCCAGCGTTTCTGCTTTTAGCCTCGCTTACATCGAGTGCCCAAATCTACTGGGATTTTACTTCTGCTGATCCTACCAGTAACTCGTATACAAATGTAAGCGCAGGTCCTATCACATCGGGTAATAACAATGGTACAACCACCTTAATTACCAACACCTCTCCATCTACGGGTTATTCCGGCGCTTCCGGTGGTAATAACGCAGGTATGGCGGCCCCCGTTGTGGGCTTTGACCCTCAACAAACCGGGTATTTCCAGGTGGTGATCACTCCAACCGGCAACAACTCCGTTGTTTTAACCGGTCTTTCTTTTGGGTCAATGGCGACTGCTAACGGTCCGCAGGCGATTACCATCAGGAGCAGCGTAGATAATTATTCAACTGATCGCCTTACTTTCATTCTCAACACGAACAACACGTGGATGCGTTATGCAGGAGATCTAAACCTGACTGGTTTAGCTGGCCAGGCAGTTACCCTGCGCATATACGGTTACAATGGTTCTGGTACAGCTACTGCCGATAGTGCGAACTGGAGGATTGACGATCTGACTATCAATCCTCAGCCCTTGCCGTTGGGACTGGTATCATTTAAAGCATCACTTAACGGTAAAGTTGCGCAACTGAACTGGAATACGACTAACGAGTATAATGTTAGCGGTTTTTCTGTTGAAAGAAGCCAGAATGCAGCACGATATACGGAGATTGCTTTTGTAAACGCTAAAAACACTACCTCAACCAATACTTATATTCTTGATGACGCCAATGTTCAGGACGGCGTGAATTACTATCGACTTAAAATGGTAGATAAAGACGGTTCAGCGAAATATAGCCCGGTAGTCGTGGTAAAGAATGCAAAGGTGCTTAGCGCTTCGGTGTTTCCTAACCCTACAAACGGGAACCTTGCCATCAGCCATCCAAAAGCGTTATTGAATTCGTTTATCAGGATCGTGAATATGGAAGGTAAACAGGTTAAGTCATATGCAGTTGCAGCCGGAGCCATCCAAACAGCCATCTCGGTAAACGAGTTAAGCAGAGGAAACTACGTACTTGTTTTCAACAATAACGGAAACCAGTCGGCTACCCGCTTTGTAAAGCAATAGACTCCTCATTAAGATACTCTAACCCCTCAACTGAGGGGTTTTTTATTTTAAGCCAAGGAGCACGAGCATGGAGGAAGGTTTCACCGCTCCCGGAGTTTGGACGGAGAGACGCCGCGCATCATCATACCGCTGTAAGACGTTCATACTCTTTGACAGCCAAGCTTGCAAGCAAATAGAAACTGTCGTGTTCCGAACTAATGTTTACCTGTTTTCGGGATTTGTTAAAGCTTTTTGTTCAGTTTATTTCCATTTTCGACTTTCCGGTTTTTAAGCTAGTTTCGCCAGTCTTTTTTAAAACCCGAAACCAATATGAATTTCAACCGGATCAACAATATTGTTGGATGGATCGTGTGTATAATAGCAAGTGGAACTTACATCCTGACTGCCGAAGCAGGCGGGAGTCTTTGGGACAGTGGCGAGTTTGTGAGTAGCGCATATAAACTCCAGATACCCCATCCACCGGGAGCGCCTTTATTCGTTTTATTAGGACGTTTTTTCATTATCTTATTTGGTGATAATCCTGCCACGGCCGCAAAAGCCGTGAACATCATGAGTGCGCTTGCAAGCGGATTTACCATTCTTTTCCTGTTTTGGACTATTACCCATTTTGCAAGAAAGATTGTACAGAAGGGTGCACCATTAAATAGTCTCACCCAAAATCAAATATTTGCTATTATGGGCGCGGGCATAGTGGGCGCACTTGCTTACACCTATAGCGACTCGTTCTGGTATTCGGCTGTTGAGGGGGAGGTTTATGCGCTGAGTTCTTTTTTTACCGCTCTTGTCTTCTGGGCCATCCTT